>JAHEMS010000525.1 GCA_024643595.1 Bacteroidota bacterium | reverse complement strand
TGCCTCAGACTATAATCCGGGCAGCGCACCATGTGGCAGTATGCCTCTCATGATTGCTTTGGCCTGTATAAAAATGAAGATGACGCCGGAAGAGGCCATTAATGCATCGACTATAAATACAGCCTATACATTGGGGCTATCGGAAATGCTGGGTACGATAAGTAAGGATAAGGTAGCCAATGTATTTATTACCAGGCCCATGTCATCGCTGGCTTCCATGCCGTATAGTTTTGGAAGCAATCCTGTTGATCAGGTAATTTTGAATGGTAAATTAATTGACGTATAGTATGGAAACATTTAATTAATTTTTCATGAAGGAGGACCAATACATTCAATCCTTGTTGCGTGATGTTCCGGATTTTCCAAAACCGGGCATTATATTTAAAGACATCACTCCTTTATTGGCTCATCCGGATGCCCGCAAAAAAGTGATTAAGGAAATTTATGAGCATTTTAAAAGTCAGGATATTCAGGCAGTGGCTGCCGTGGAGGCAAGAGGCTTTATTTTCGGATCTTTGTTGGCTGAGGCACTCAACGTTCCATTTATCCCTGTGCGGAAATCGGGCAAGCTTCCTTATCATAAGATCAAAGAAGAATATTCATTAGAGTATGGCACCGCGTCCATTGAAATGCATATTGATGCAATAGAAAAAGGAACCCGTGTATTGATTCATGACGATTTATTGGCAACGGGAGGGACTGCTATGGCAGCGGGAAGAATGATAGAAAGACTGGGAGGTATTGTAGCGGGATTTTCGTTCATCATTAATCTTGCCTTCCTGACCGGCGAGAAATTACTATCCGACCGGTTTGGGGTTGTACCTCATTATTTGGTAAACTATAATTAGCTTCGCTGAGAAGTATGTATAACATTTGTATCGAATATCTGTTTTAATTATGATATGGATCCACTAATGAGTATTCCGATGTTCCCTTTATCCATTTTTCCGCTACCAGGAGAAATGGTGCCACTGCACATTTTTGAACCGCGCTATCGCCAATTATTGGAAGACGCGGAGACCAGGGATATTTCCTTTGGTATTTATTATAATCATACGTCAAATAAAGAAAATCTGGGATCGCTGGTTAAACTGGAAAGTGTTATTAAACGGTACAAGACCGGTGAGTCAGATATTATTGTCAAGTGCCTTGACTTATTTAGCATGAATAAGCTATACAGGACGTATCGCGACAAATTGTACCCGGGTGGAGAAGTTGCGCCATGGAATGTTGAGGTGGCGAAGCCAATGGGCGATTCATTAAAATATTATTTTCAACAATATCACACCTGGTTAAAGATTACCCACTCAGAAAAAGTGGTCTCGTTGTTTGATGTGGCCAATGAATTGAGTTTGGGCTTTGATGAAAGGCTCAAGTTTGTGAAACTTCCTACCAATAAGCAGGAATCTTTTCTGGTCAATCAGATCAAATATCAGATTCAGTTAATGCATCAAGCAGAAAGTGCCAAGGACATCTATCATTTGAATTGATTCTTAATAGAAAAGTTTTTTAACTTTTTTGAATCTTATTTACCACGGTTATCGTTAAGTGCAGCCTCCCCGGCGATCGGCTCTATTTTCACCTATTG
This sequence comes from Bacteroidota bacterium, assembly GCA_024643595.1. GTDB lineage: Bacteria > Bacteroidota > Bacteroidia > Cytophagales > Cyclobacteriaceae > ELB16-189. Next base: position 1,072 of record JAHEMS010000525.1, on the reverse strand, counting down.
AAATTATTTTTAACATTCATTCACTGAGTGGGTGCAACATTTCGTCAGATGCGTGCGTCCTAACAACAAAAATAATAATCTTATGAAAAAAATTAGCTTGTTAATCGTTGGTGTTCTTTTATGTACACTCGTGTTCGCGAACGGAACAGATGACCCAAAGGCTTCGGCATCATCTGTGGCAGTGACTAACTCAGCAGGTTCGTCATTATTCAAATTGTACTATACAGCTAATAGTGTAGACGATGTAAAGGTTTCTATCTTAGGTTCATCGGGCAAACTTCTCTTCACCGAAGTAATAAGAAAAACAAAAGGGTTCATTCGTCCCTATAATTTTAGTGGCTTGAATGAAGGTGAATATTCCATTAAAGTGGAAAACGCCATTACTCAAAACATAGAGCATGTTATCTATGGTACTAAGAAGGTAGATAAACTGATCAATATTGTTAAGCTTAATGATAGAGGTAAATACTTGTTTACCGTTAAATCGAAATTGGCAGATAATGTTAATGTAAATATTTATGATGCGAGCAATCAATTGATTCTTAGTCAAAAGCAATTTGTTGATAAGGAATTTGCTGAAGTGTTCAATATAAAAAATATCAATACGTTCACGATTGAAGTAACGGATGATAATGGCGTGATCAAATCGGTAGATTATAACAATGGCAAAAAATAGTAATGTATCGCAGTGCAAACGTTTTAGATTTAAATAAAATTATTCTAAGGTCAATACGCATTAGTTTAAAGGTTTTTCTTTATCAAGTTGACCAATAGACTAAGACGACAACACCGCAATCGATTTTTCAGTTAAAAAAAGAAGTTTACTTACAACGGACATCCATTTGTTTTAATGACTGCGTTATTTGTATCGAAAACAAAAACAAACAAACTATGAAAACAAAGTTAATTGTAAGTGTACTTCTGGTAGCACTGGTAGCCAGTGTTGCGGTGGCAGCCGATCCGGTAGGACCGAAGGTTGTAATCATTAACCAAAAAGAAGCAGGTGTATTTAAGGTTATCTATGAAGGAGCCCAGGCTGGCAAGGTGAATATGAAAATCACCGATGAGGATG
>JAHEMS010000524.1 GCA_024643595.1 Bacteroidota bacterium | reverse complement strand
TGTCCTCTTAAACCTACGCCAATAAAGCCCAGCCGGATTTTGGGATCCTTGTCTTTTGAAAAAATAATTCCGGAAGGAAGTATGGTGAATCCAAGGCCTGCTGCTGCTGAGGTCTTAATGAAGGTTCTGCGATTTGTGGTCATAATGGTTTAGGATTACAATTCTTTCATTAAATAATTATAAAGATCGATCATTGTTTTGATATCATGCTTATGCACTTTTTCATGCGGTGTATGCGCGTGTTGTTCGGGCGCACCTACAAAACACCAATCAAATGGAAATGGACTGCGTTGCAATTCGCCTCCATCGCTGGACCCTGAACCTTCTACCTCCAGCTGATGATCGATTTGATACTTTTTAGCGATGTGAATAATTTTTTCAACGAATACTTTCCGTGGCAGATTTCGGTCACGCATAGAAATTGCCACTCCTTTACCATGATCCACACCATCGGATACCCAGGTAATGTCTGAAATCAGAGCTTGACGCACATTCCATTTTCGGTAAACGTAATCAGCCAGAAACCCAACGGTTCCACCACCGTGCTCTTCCCAGCAGGTAAAAATGATCAATCCGTCTTTTAGCGTTTCAGCAACCTTTAGTGCGTTGTAAACTCCCAGTCGGTTGTCAAGATAGGCCGATTCGATATACTCTTTAGTTTCATGAAAGATTATCTTATAGGTGAGTGTAGTGCCCCGGTCAATGGGACGACCAAATTTATAGAAGGCATGATTCTCTTTATCAAATTCCAGTTCACACTCAATTTCTCCAAGCGAATCTCTGCCTACCAGCCTGGTTTCAGTTTCCGCATCAGGACTGCCGATAGAAAGCAGTTGATTGAAATAGCGCACGGTAAATCCAACGCTATCCATGTGGGCAAAAATGACGGTTCTGGGTTTACCGAATTTCAAAATTAAACAGTCTTGAAATTGCTCACCCAAAATGATTTGAGGTTTATGTTTCCAGTTTTTACTCTCTTTTTTAACATGCTGAAGCAGGAAATCTTTAACAGGCCCTTCTTGCCCGGAGGGCGCATGAATCTCACACAACTGTTTTAATAGTTGCGTATCAACTTCTTGTGACTTTTTAGCAGAGCCTTTCTTTATTTTTTTCATGGGAGTTCCATCTTTCTGCAACTTTATCGTAAATTTTGGTGAGAAAAAAATAATTCATGAGTCTGAATATACTGGGTGATCAACATTCTATCGCCAATCAGTTCCTTAATGAGATCAGAGACAAAGAAACGCAACAGGATCGGATGCGCTTTCGCAAGAATTTGGAACGCATGGGTGAGATTATGTCCTATGAGATTTCAAAAAAACTTGGTTATACCGAATGTATGGTGAATACGCCATTGGCATCAATGAAATCTGTAAAGTTGACGGCACATCCTATACTAATTACCGTGTTAAGAGCAGGGCTGGTTTATTTTCAAGGGTTTCTGAATTATTTCGATCAGGCTGATTCGGGCTTTATAGGTGCCTATCGGAAAGAGGGTGGAGATGAGATTAAAGTAAATCTGGAATATCTGGCTGCTCCTGGCTTAGCAGGAAAGGAGGTAATATTGGTTGACCCAATGCTGGCAACGGGTAAATCAATTGTGCGATCGGTAAGCGCGATGCTAACTCATGGCCATCCGGCGCATTTGCATGTAGCATCGCTGATTGCCTCAGCCGAAGGTGTACGTTATGTTCAGGATAATCTTACTGTACCACATAGCATCTGGACGTTTGCGGTGGATGAAAAACTGGACAGTCGATTTTATATCGTGCCTGGCCTGGGAGATGCTGGTGATTTAAGTTTTGGTGACAAGATTTAATATTCAAATCAAAACTAATTTGGATATTGATTTAAATTCTGAATGGATATGTGGGAAGAGATATTAAAAGCATTTTCGGTTTACTTGTCCACCATGATCAAATTTATTTTTGGACCGATTGGGGGTAAAGCAGCCGGGTTGCATTTGATTACCACCATGGTGGTAACCGCAGCTGGCATGATGACGGTGGTTGTGGCATTCACCTATTTCGGTGAATACATCCGAAAGCAAATATTGGATCGGATTTTTAAAAAATCAAAACCGAAGGAAGATCTAAATAAAAAGAACAATGGATTTTTTAAGAAGTATGGCTTGGCGGGCATCGCCATTTTGACTCCGGTTATTCTTACCCCTATTGGCGGAACCTTGCTGGCCGTGAGTGTTAGCCCTAATCGTGAAAAAATTATTTTTTATATGTTTATCAGCGCCTGTGTTTGGTCGGTGATTTTAACGTTCGCAGTGTATTTCGGCTATGATGCAATCATGAACCTCGTTAATAAAGTACAGCCGGTTTGAACAGCGTACTTTTTCTCATCAATAAATAAATAATAGGGCGCACCCAATTTATTATCGAAATATTATCCATATATTTCATTAAACCTAAATAATACGTCCCTTGTCTCAAGTTAATAATGCTTTAATCCGTGAAGTGTTTGATGAGATAGTTAAATTCAGGCCCGCCTTGGCTAAATACCTGATAGCCGATGATGATGAGGCCGAAGTAGATGTCCGAATCCTGGCCGATCAGATTATCAAAAGTTATCCCTGGCCTATTGGCGTTGAGTTAAGAAGATTATTTTCAGGCAGTATGCGTTCCCTCGATCGGGGTCGATTGGATCAATTGTTTAAGACCATAGAACGG
>JAHEMS010000523.1 GCA_024643595.1 Bacteroidota bacterium | reverse complement strand
ATAGGGTGAAATGTCACAGCATACTTTTCTTGCTACTGATTTCTTTCATGCAGATGGCCGCTCAATCTACCCAACTTTCCTACCTCGCACTTGGCGACTCCTATACTATTGGCGAAAGCGTTAAGGAATCGGAACGATGGCCTGTTCAATTGGCTGCCGCGTTGAAAAATAAGAACCTTACAGTCGCGGCACCAAAAATAATTGCCACCACGGGATGGCGGACGGATGAATTGAAGAAGGCAATCATCAAAGCGGATCTTAAGAGAGATTATGATCTTGTTTCTTTGCTTATTGGTGTAAACAATCAATATCAAGGCAAGCCTTCAGATCAATATGCCGCCGAGTTTGAAGCATTGCTAACGATTGCAATTCAACTGGCAAAAGGAAAAGCCACCAATGTGTTTGTCGTTTCCATTCCGGATTATGGATTCACACCCTTTGGAAGTGCCAACCAGGAAGTCATCAGCAGTCAAATAGATGAATTCAACGTTATCAATATGCGTATTTCAGAGCAACATAAAGTTGCATACTATAATATCACCGACATATCTCGAAAGGGGCTGACTGATCCCACACTAGTGGCGGAAGATGGTCTTCATCCTTCAGGAAAAATGTACGCGCTTTGGGTGCAAAGAATATTGAATAAATTTATTCGATAGCGTGCGAAATAATTGAGTTCGATTATGCATACTCAATAATCATAACAATCGCTCAAACACCGGGGCAATCCTTGCGGAGATGATCTGGTGACCTTCAGCATTGGGATGGATCCCATCCGCCTGGTTTAATTTTTCAATGCCACCAACGCCATCCAGAATGAATGGAATCAGCGTAGCCTTGTTTGCCGCTGCCAGTTCCGGATAAACGCGTTTGAATGCATCCGTATATTCCTTCCCCATATTAGGTGGAACCATCATGCCAGCCATCACAATTTTACAATTTGGGTATTTGGCTTTCACCTTATCAATAATGCCCTGCAAATTCATACGTGACTGCTCAACAGGAAGTCCGCGCAATCCGTCGTTTCCACCTAATTCAAGGACGAAAATATCAACAGGCTGTCGGAGTATCCAGTCGATGCGGCTTAGTCCTCCAGCAGTAGTTTCGCCACTGAGGCCTGCATTCACTACCTTCACACGCTTTTCTTTTTTGTTTAACCTTTGCTCCACCAATGTGGGAAATGCTTCTTCAGGGGAAAGCCCGTAACCTGCAGTGAGGCTATCGCCAAAGAACAGAATTACCTTAGGTTTAGTAGATGCTTGAAAAAACAACGCAAATGCAATAATCAATACTTTTTTAGCGACTATCATATTACTAAGTTGGAACGTATTAAAATCCTCGAAACAATTTTACTCATAAATCGATTTATATCTTTGTTCATTAACTAAAATATCATGCCAGAAACCGTTTTACTTGCTGAGGGATTGACTAAGATTTATAAATCAGTGGATCATGACCTCACTGTATTGGATCATGTGTCATTTCAGGCAGCCCAGGGAGAAAGTTTAACCATTATCGGACCTTCTGGCAGCGGAAAAACTACCTTGTTAGGCTTATGTGCTGGTTTGGATGTGCCGTCAAGCGGAACAATTTCATTGATGGGGTTTAAGTTGAATGCCATGGACGAAGATGATCGTGCGTATGTGCGCAATCAGTTTGTAGGGTTTGTTTTTCAAAACTTTCAGTTGTTGTCTACCTTAACGGCGTTGGAAAACGTAATGGTGCCATTGGAGTTGCGTGGAGAAAAGAACATTACGGCCAAGGCCAAAGATTTGCTCGCACGCGTTGGGTTGTCAGAGCGGTTTAGTCATTACCCATCTCAATTATCTGGCGGTGAGCAGCAACGAGTCGCGATGGCCCGGGCATTTATCACGTCACCAAGAATCCTGTTTGCCGATGAGCCAACAGGAAATCTGGATGAAGAGAACGCGAGCCAGATCACGGAACTGTTGTTTCGCATGAACCGGGAAGAGAAAACTACCTTGGTGTTGGTAACACATAACCTCGAACTGGCAGAGAAGACAGAACGAATTCTTCAAATGAAGGGAGGCAAACTGATTAATGAAAGGATCCTCACTACCGCATGATTGAATACATCATCAAAATAAAAAAGAAGACCCGTACCATCTTTCAGGATAAGTGGGTGTGGAAGATGGCGTGGCGTGATGGTCGTCATAACTTCTCACGCTTATTTCTATTCATCGCTTCGCTGATTACGGGTATCGCGGCACTCGTAGCCATCGGCTCCCTAAATTATTCCATGAAGGAAGAGTTGAACAAGAACGCAAAAGAATTATTGGGCGCGGACCTGCAGATTAAAAGCAACAAAAAGTTTGACGAAGATTTCGTCAAGTCTATTGATACGGCAAAGAGAAAAGTTTCATACGAAGCAAACATGGCATCAATGGTCATGTTCATGAACACGCGTCAATCCAGGTTGGTGAAAGTCACCGCCATGCAAGGTGATTTTCCTTTTTATGGAAAGTTAATTACACAACCATCCAATGCATATCAGCTCACCCAGTTGGGTGATTTTATTATGTTGGATGAATTACTGGCTCGTCAATATGAAGTAAGCTCGGAAGATTCCATCAAGGTAGGCAACCGGATGTTCAAAGTGGCTGGCATTGTGGAGAAGATACCCGGTGGCGGAGGACTAACGTCTACTATCGCGCCTGCGGTATATATCTCCATGACG
>JAHEMS010000522.1 GCA_024643595.1 Bacteroidota bacterium | reverse complement strand
AAATAATAGTGGACGGATTTTTAGTAAGTGTAATCCGGGAGTAACTGGTAACTCAAAGGAATAGCCTTGTCATCGGCACTTCGTATTATATAGGTTGAAAAACCTAATAAGGGTTTACTTAATAACAGGGAATCGTTTGAATGGGTTAAAAGCCAATCTCCATAGGACTATCAATAATAGCGTCAAACTCAGCCTGTGTGACATATTGTGGTGTATAGGTTCCGCCGGCATTCAAAATGTTTTTGTAGAATGATCTAAGGTGGTTTCTGCTGCCTTTTGTCAGACTTTCGTAAACGAGACGTATATCTTGATTATCAATATAGGTCAACGCAAAAGTTAAATCAAAAATGTCCAGATCCTCTATTGTCGTCCCGACTTTGTATGCATCCAGTAAGCTATTATTTCCCTGGGCAACCAATTGGGTATATAAATTCTGAAGATCGGAATTGCTAAATGTCCCCACTGCATTGGATGCTGCCGGGTCGGCAATATTATATTTATTCAGCAACGTTAAAACGGCATCCATATGGGTTTGTTCACTACTGGAAATATTGGAGAAAATATTTACTTGCCATTTGCCTTGCAGTGTAATGTAAACATCTCTGGCCAGCTTTTCTTCTTCTCTTAAGAACTGAAGGTTATTTAGTTCCTCCTCGCTCAATGACTCTGTAGGAAGATTGTTAATCTGTACCTCAAGATTTGCTACATTGCTATTGCTATTATCAATGTTGATGATTGGATCATTCTCTTCGCAGGAAACAACTGCAACTATAAGTCCCATTGATAGTAGCAAAAGAGTTGATTGTTTAATGAGATTTTTCATTGTTTTAGGTGTTTGCTTTTTCAATAATCAAAGATCCATATCTACCAGGACTATTACAGTAATATTAGTTACACAGTTGGATATTTATATTTGCGATCGTTGACTTCAAAAATTGTAACATTTGTTACATTATTGAAGTTTGATTCTATAGATCTTTGTAGAATAGCCTGACTATTATGAAAAATGTGATGACACGTGTAACCTCAATGTTTTTTCTGCTGATTTTGATTGGCCCATATGCGATAGCGCAACAGGCAAAGCAGCTAAACGCTCAAGATTTTGAAAAAAAACTTAAAGAAGCGAATCAACCGATTTTACTGGATGTACGAACTCAGGGTGAGTTTGCGCAGGGGCATATTCACAACGCACAATTAATGGATATTTTTTCGAGTGATTTTAAGAGTCGTGCTAATTCATTAGATAAATCAAAGCCTGTTTTTGTTTATTGCAAAGCTGGAAGCCGCAGTAATTCAGCCGTGGATATACTTTCAGATTTGGGATTCAAAGAAATTTATGACTTGGATGGTGGCATTTTGGCATGGACAAAGTCAAATAAGCCCATAGAAAAGAAATGAGATTATTGTTGGTACACATGGTAACCCTATTTTCTTTTCTTCAGGTTGGCGCGCAAGTACAAAGCAGCGCTTATAATCTGACATTAAAGGCGCTTCTATCTCACACTGTCCCGGAAATTTCCGTTTCGAAGTTGAAGCAACAGCAGGGAGTTATTTTTGTTGATGCCCGAGAGTGGAATGAATTTAGGGTAAGCCATATAAAGAATGCTAGGCATGTTGGTTATGATAAGTTTGATATCAATCAACTAAACTCGGTAAGTAAAAGTCAAAAAATTGTTGTGTATTGTTCGGTAGGTTACCGTAGCGAAAAAATATCGGAAAAGTTAGAGCAGGCTGGATATATTGATGTATCAAATTTATACGGAGGTATTTTCGAATGGATCAACCAGGGTAACCCTGTCGTTGATGAACATGAAAAGGTAACGGAGAATATCCATGCTTATAATCGGGCATGGGGAGTTTGGTTAAGTAAGGGAATAAAAGTGTACGACACCAATTGATTTTGAATGGAGAATTATTGGAAGATTGTAGTTGATTCTTATACAGGTTACTGGAATTATTTAGTGCATGAGATCGCTTACCCGGGATGGCACAATTACTTTTGGTGGTTAGTGGGTATTTCTTTAGTTGTTTGGTTGCTCGAGATCATAGTACCCTGGCGCAAGGGACAATCAATTTTCAGAAAAGATTATTGGCTTGATGCCTTCTACATGTTTTTTAATTTCTTTCTATTCTCATTGATAGGCTACAATGCTATTTCAAATGTTGCCGTGAATATATTTAATGATTTTTTAGGCTGGTTTAATATAAATAATTTGGTGGCGATTAAAGTTCAGGATTGGCCGGTCTGGGCGAAGTTATCAACCATGTTTGTAATTGCCGATTTTATCCAGTGGAATATTCATCGATTACTGCATCACATTCCTTGGATGTGGGAATTTCATAAAGTACATCACTCCGTTGAAGAAATGGGATTTGCTGCTCATTTGCGTTTTCATTGGATGGAAACAATAATTTATAAATCCATTCAATATTTACCGCTTGCGATGATTGGATTTGGCTTACAGGATTTCTTTATTATACATATCATCGCCGTGGCGATTGGTCATATTAATCATTCCAATCTGTATGTTACCTATGGTCCGCTCAAATATTTATTGAATAACCCTGCCATGCATATTTGGCATCATGCAAAGACACTTCCTAACCAGTATGGCGTAAATTACGGTATCAGTCTTAGCATTTGGGACTACCTGTTCCGAACTGATTATATTCCAAAAAATGGAAGGGATGAGCGGTTGG
>JAHEMS010000098.1 GCA_024643595.1 Bacteroidota bacterium | reverse complement strand
TCCTCTACAATATTGGTTAAATGATTTAGCGGTTGGTAGTAAGGATTAAAGCCAGGGCTATAGGCCTGCCCAATGGTGCCGTCTTTTTTCAAGAGTCGCCAGTCTATTTTGGAGCCTCCGCTATCTGCGATAATAATCATGGTTGTATTTCAGGTTGTGGATGAGGTGGTAATTTAATTAAAACCAGATGGTGTTACTTCAGTATACTAATTATTTTAATTTTCTCAAATACTTTTTTTTCGCTTCTTTCAACCAAAGGCGAGATTCGCCAGCATCGTACTCATTCCTCTCGTAAGCTGTGCACATATGATCTTTATCCTGTCCGTTAAGCAAGAAAAGTTGTGCGTTTTAAATTTCAGTTAAATTGCCGTCGGGGCATGTATGATGTGGTCAATACCATTTTGCGCTGTAGCCACTTGAATAGTTGCACATGGAAGCCGCTTTTCATTATATATTGCCTATTCTAAAAAGTAAAAGTAAACATATTGTTCAATGAACTAATTTGAACCTCTACGTTAAAGACACTTCTATGAAATTGATTTCACCACTATTGATCCTGATTGCCACATTACTTTTTAGTTGTTCAGAAAAAAAACCAGTGGACCGCATGACTGATGAGGAATTACATAGCTATTCTGATGAACTGGCCCATAAGTATATTATCACCGATGGTCATGTCGACCTCCCTTATCGTTTAAGAATGAAAAATTTCCGTCTTGAGCGCGAATACATGGGCATCCCTGTATCCACAACTGACGGAGATTTTGATTATGAGAGAGCGAAGAAAGGTGGGTTGGATGCTCCCTTTATGTCGATTTACATACCCGCAGAATATCAGAAACAACCTGACAGCGGAAAAGCCCTAGCGGATTCATTGATCAATATGGTCATAACGATTGCTACCGAGATCCCGGATAAATTTGCATTGGCCAACTCCGTTTCGGAAGTTGAAGAAAACTTTAAAGCTGGTAAAATCTCTTTACCAATGGGAATGGAAAATGGCACGCCCATTGGCAATGATATATCAAACGTCCAGTATTTTCATGATCGTGGCATACGTTACATTACACTTACTCATGGCAAAGACAATCAGATTTGTGATTCTTCCTATGATAGCACACGAACCTGGAATGGCCTGAGTCCGTTTGGTGAGCAAGTGGTGAAAGAGATGAATCGAGTAGGAATTATGGTGGATATTTCACACGTATCGGACAGCACCTTTTATGATGTCATTAAAATTACCAAGACACCGGTAATTGCTTCTCACTCTTCTTGTCGTGCCTTTACTCCCGACTTTCAAAGAAATATGAATGATGATATGATAAAAAGACTGGGTGAAAATGGGGGTGTTATTCAAATCAACTTTGGCTCCTCGTTTCTGGATTCTGCGGCTAGAGCAGGAAATGTTATTAATCGAGGGAAACTCAGAGCAATCCTGGAGGAAAAGGGGTTAACGTTAACCGACTCACTAGCAAAACCCGTTATTGAACAATTCAGAAAAGACAACCCTTCATTGTTCGCTGATGTGGAAATGGTGGCTAATCACATCGATCATGTCGTGAAACTTGCGGGAATTGATCACGTAGGTATAGGTTCCGATTTTGATGGAGTGGGTGATAGCTTACCAACGGGCCTTAAAGATGTATCTCAGTATCCCAACCTGATTTACGTCCTCTTAAAACGAGGATATTCCGAAGATGATATCGCAAAAATCTGTCATAAAAATGTATGGCGTGTATGGAACCAGGTTGAGCAAGCATCAAAAGGGAGTTGAGTAAGTTTATAATCAAATGACCCTACTCCATTTTGAATACAAAAGAAACCCAAACATAATATGAGAGCGATAACCCCATTCTTGATTCTTAGCATTGTCATTCTTTTTAGCTGTGCGGAAAAAAAACCGACAGAAATGAGCGAAGATCAACTTAGAAAGTATGCTGATGAACTAGCCCACAAATTTATAATAACGGACGGACACATCGATCTGCCCGAGTTGCTACATGAAAAAAAGATTAGTCTTCATCCCGATAACATGGGCATGATTGTATCCTCGGCTGAGGGCGAATTTGACTATGAACGTGCTAAAAAAGGGGGGCTGGATGCTCCCTTCATGTCAATCTATATACCCTCTTCGTACTTGACTCAACCGGATATGGGCAAGGCACTTGCTGATTCGTTAATTGACATGGTGCTGGCAATCACCCAGAATATCCCAGATAAATTTGCGTTGGCCAATTCACCATCTGACGTAGAGGCAAACTTCAAAGCGGGGAAAATCTCCTTACCAATGGGGATGGAAAATGGAGCCCCCATAGGAAATGACCTTTCTAATTTGAAATATTTTTACGATCGAGGCATTCGATATATTACCCTTACCCATAATAAGGACAATCAAATTTGCGATTCTTCGGGAGACACTACCCATACTTGGAATGGCTTAAGTCCGTATGGAAGAGGGGTTGTTGCAGAAATGAACAAGCTTGGTATTATGGTGGATATATCACATGTGGATGACAGTACTTTCTACCGGGTAATGAAAATCGCGAAAGCACCTTGTATAGCTTCTCACTCTTCGTGCAGGATTTTTTCACCCACTATAAAAAGGGATATGACAGATGACATGATTAAAAAATTAGGAGAAAATGGTGGGGTGATGCAAATCAATTATTACAATTTATTTGTGGATTCTTCGGTCGTGAATAAGGATCAGGCTAACCGCAAAAAACTAACAGCATTACTAGATGAAAGGGGACTTTCTTCCGATCATCCCGAGGCTGGACCCATCATCGATCAATTCAAAAAAGATAATCCTCCCAGCCGATCCACCATTGAAATGGTGGTCAATCACATTGATCATGTGGTAAAAATTGCAGGTATTGATCATGTTGCATTTGGGTCTGATTTTGATGGCGTCGATGGTCAGCTACCCATCGGACTGGAGGATGTTTCGACCTATCCTAACCTGATTTATTTATTGCTAAAACGTGGTTATTCCGAAGAAGACATTGCTAAAATCTGTTATAAAAATGTATGGCGTGTTTGGAACCAGGTTGAACAAATAGCAAAAGGAAACCAGCGGCCATAAATCTTCATTTCCTGACGGATGTTGGGCGAAATGGTTAATCCCTATCTTCCAACATCTTTTACTTTGGAGGCTGGACCCTCAGTTCCCACCTTCACCAAATACGTAATCGGAAAAAATTCCTTTTCTTGTTACATTTAGAATCTAAACATTCGATTTATGCGAAAGGTACTGGTGACGATGATCCTTGGTGTAGCATGGTCATTTTCCACAAATGCACAGTTCAGAAAAAAGATTCCCTCAATGAGGGCAATGACACCTGACTATGACATCATCTGTTATAGCCGGCCAAACGACCGGTATACTTTAGTGCCCGCTCCGCTTGCTTATGAGCAGTGGAAGAAAAACATTCATTCCCGCTCCAGTGCCACACCTGCTACTTTCGAAGTTACCTATATTGGATTTCCGCCTGATAATCAAGCAAAGAATGCATTTCAAAAAGCGGTTGATATCTGGTCTACGCTTGTTGAATCACAGGTACCGATCCACATCATTGCGGAGTGGAAAGTGATAACCGATGAGAATGGGTCTTCAAATAATATATTAGGAGGTGCCAATCCCGGAACCTATTATACCAATTTCAATGGAGCGCAAAAGTTATTTACATGGTACCCGGTGGCCCTGGCAGAAAAAATGGCGGGGGAAGATTTAAATGTTGTATCTGACCCTGATATTTTTGCCCAATTCAATAGCGCCAATACCAATTGGTACTTCGGGACGGATGGTGTTCCGCAAGCAGGCAAGATTGATTTTGTAACCGTTGTCCTACATGAAATAGGTCATGGTTTAGGTATCACCAAAAGTTATGTAGTAGATGGCAACAACGGTGATATTTCAATCTTGTTTAGTCCGTATCATGCCGTCTATGATCATTTTATTGAGAATAACTTAAACAAGAATCTGGTCCGTAATTATGTGCCTCCTTCTGCTGAATTAAAAACAGAATTGACCAGTGGTGCACTTTATTTTCGTTCACCTCAGTTGGAAAAACCTCCAGGAGGGCCGGACAACAGGGCCCGTCTTTACGCTCCTGCTACTTTTGGAAACGGATCAAGTATTGCTCATCTGGATGAAACAACCTACAATGGCTCAAACAATGCACTAATGACTCCACAAATTGGAACATTTGAGGCAATTCAGGATCCTGGTCCTATTGCAATGAATATGCTTGGTGATATGGGTTGGGTTAATACATTAATACAACATACACCTCTCTCCAATACAGAAAATGTTTCAACACCCTATGAAGTAAAGATTATCCTCGTTCCGGATCAGCTCAATAATTATAACTACAAGCCAAACGAGGTAAAACTTAATTATACCATTGATGGCACAAATTTTACAAGCATAGCGATGACTGCCACAGGAAATCCGAATGAATTCTCTGCTAATCTACCATCTACCGGATCTGCCGTAACATATGGATATTATATTTCCGTTTTGGATAATCTTAACCGGACTCTGGTAAAGCCTGGTGTATATGCAGAGGATGGAGAGGAACCTTTCAACTTTTATTATTTATTTGATGCCGGACCCGACACCAGCCCACCCATCATTACGCATTCGCCAAAACCATTCATACTGGCTACCGATACAGAACTGACAATCGAGGCAGTTATTTCCGATAACATTGGGATATTATCTACAGCGGTGGATTATCAAATAAATGGAGTAGACCAGGCTTCTGTTCCGCTTACCGTCAAACCAGATACTGACTCCACCTATACTGTTACCATTCCTCTACCTTCATTGCAGGATGGTGATAATATAAAGTACCGCATAAGAGCCAAAGATAACTCGGTTGCCCAAAACGAAGCTGCCAAGCCCACCGTAGCTGGATATTATACAATCAATGTGGTAACGCTTTCCGCTACCCAGGATTCGTACGTAAATGATTTTAACTCCTTATCGAATGATTTCTTTGGTGATAATATTTTTAACATAAACACACCTACCGGTTTTTCAAATGGCGCAATTCATACCAGTCATCCTTATCCTAATGGAACTGGTTCAAATTTCTTCAGCAATTTCATCTATCAATTACGTATTCCCATTCGCTTAAAATCAGCAGACGCTACTATAAAGTTTGATGAGATCGTTTTGATAGAGCCCGGAGCAGATGGTTCTGTATTTGGAGACGACGATTTCTTCGACTATGTTGTAGTAGAAGGATCGAAAGATGGTGGCATCACGTGGAAATCTTTCGCTGATGGATATGATTCCCGAGCCAATGCTGATTGGCTCACCAAATTTAATAGCGGATTTGACAATGAGGAATTCCCCAATTCCACTGGCCAGGGAAATCCTGGACTGTATAAGCCTCGCACGATTAACATGATTGGTAATGGAAATTTCGTTGCCAACGATGAGATCGTGATCCGATTCAGATTATTGACGGATCAACTGGTGCACGGGTGGGGATGGTCCATTGATAATATAAAAATACAGATTGATGACGTGCCCCCCATGTTGCTGCATAATCATATTGACTTTATTCTCCCTTCGTCACCTACATTGGCCATCACGACTAACGTTACTGACAATGCCGGGGTGAGTAAACTTTTTATCGATTATAAAATCAATAACGATCCATTGGTGATGGAAGAATTGACCGTCAGTGAAAATGTAGATCTGTACACGTTGAATTTAACCATTAACGGATTGACTGTTGGCGATCAGATCGATTATCGAATTCGAAGTGAAGACATTAATGGGAATGCAAGCATAATTCCGATAACCGGCTTCTTCCATGTTCCGGCTATCAATTTCGATGCACCGGTAACGCAATATATTACTGATTTCAACTCTGCTAATACCGATTTTGTGGGCAACTTTTATTCAATAACGCAACCTTCTGGATTTGCGAATAGTGCTATTCACAGCGATCATCCTTACCCTAATGGATTTGGCCTTACCGATAGCAAATCAAACATGGTCTATATTCTTAAAAAGCCTATCACCATTAGTGCAACTAATCCATACATGATGTTTGATGAAATTGGATTGGTTGAGTATTCAGGTAATAGCAACAAAGACCTGATCGTGGTGGAAGGATCTAAAGATAATGGCGCAACGTGGCAAACATTTTTAAATCCCTATTCGGCTTTTGTCTATTCAAGTTGGAGGACCGCTTTTAATATAGGGGCGGTGGGAACACCCTCTTTGTTTCGATCCCGACTTATCAATCTAACGTCATCGGGAAAATTTGTTGCCGGTAATAATGTGTTAATTCGATTCAGACTAACAGCCGATGTAGCGGTCAACGGATGGGGTTGGTCTATTGACAACTTAAGTATTCAAGGCCCGATTACAGGAATCGAAAAACGTAACGATGCCATACTCAGCCTGTATCCGAATCCGGTGACCAACGGAGTGCTGCATGTTGAACTTGCCCATAGTGAAACGAATGCCGGTATTCAGTTGCTAAATGCCCAGGGACAAATCATGATGACGGATCAAATTGAGCTCCTTCAGGATATTAACAAAAAAGAATACCCCGTTAGTAATTGGTCCGAAGGAATTTACTTCCTGCGTGTAAATTTGGGAAATGAAATTACCACCCGAAAATTTATCAAATCTGATCGGTAAAATATCCAGCGAACATTTAACGCAAGAGTTCTCTTGAGATTACCATTTTTTGGATCTCGGTTGTGCCTTCATAGATTTGAGTGATCTTGGCATCGCGCATGAGTCGCTCAACGTGAAACTCCTTTACATAGCCATACCCTCCATGGATCTGTACAGCCTCAGTGGTAACCTCCTGAGCAATCTGCGAAGCATATAATTTTGCCATCGCTGCAGCTTTCACAAAATTTTTTTTCTGATCTTTCAAATAGGCGGCCTTCCAAATCATCAATCTCGCGGCATCAATTTTAGTAGCCATATCAGCTAACTTAAATTGAATGGCCTGATGTTCCGATAAATGCTTTCCAAATGCTTTTCGTTCCTTCGAATATTTTAATGCCAGTTCATAAGCACCGGAAGCAATGCCCAATGCCTGTGCCGCGATACCAATTCGTCCTCCGTTCAATGTTGACATAGCGAATGTAAACCCAAATCCATCCTCTCCGATTCGATTCTTCTTGGGAACCTTCACATCCGTGAACATCAGCGAATGGGTATCGGATCCGCGGATACCCATTTTATCTTCTTTCTTACCCACCACAAAACCTTCCATTCCACGCTCTACAATAAGTGCATTAATTCCTTTATGCCGTTTTGAGGCATCCGTTTGGGCGATAACTAAATATGTGCTGGCACTTTTACCGTTGGTGATCCAATTTTTTGTTCCATTTAATAAATAATAATCTCCCTTATCCTCAGCCGTGGTACGCTGGCTGGTGGCATCAGAACCAGCTTCCGGCTCTGACAAACAAAATGCGCCGATGCCATGAGTGGCTAGCGGTTTTAAATACGTTTCCTTTTGTTCGTCATTACCAAATTTTTCAAGGCCCCAGCACACCAATGAATTATTCACTGACATACATACGGAAGCTGATGCATCCACTTTCGAAATTTCTTCCATGGCAAGCACATAAGAGATGGTGTCCATTCCCCCACCATTATACTTGGGGTCAACCATCATCCCGAGGAATCCCAGTTCTCCCATCTTCTTGATTTGGTCAGCAGGAAATTTCTGCTCTGTGTCTCTCTCGATTACTCCTGGTAGCAATTCAGTCTGCGCGAAATCTCTTGCCGCAGCTTGAACCGCCTGTTGCTCTTCCGATAATTCAAAATTCATAACACAATGGATTAATACAAAGTAACAAAAAAAGAAGCCCGGGGTTAATTCCGGGCTTACAAAATAGAAATTCTTTATTGTTGAATGGTCAGTCTCTTCTGCCCAAAAAGATCATAATATAATACAACAACATGGTAATAGCTCCAATGGCTGCTACAACATAAGTCATGGCTGCCCATTTAAGGGCATCTTGTGCCATATCATGCTCTTGTCGTGTAACAATACCTCGTGTTTCAACCCAAGCCAAAGCACGTTTGCTGGCATCAAATTCCACAGGCAATGTTATCAATGCAAAAAGTGCGAATACTCCATAACATGCAATTATAACCAATAATGCAGTTTGCATTGAGAATAACCCTCTTATAGCAAATGATCCAAACATCATAGCTAGAAAAATCCTGTTAATTATTTTTGCACTAATGTTTTGAATTGGCACCACGGCCGAGCGAAGCTGCAACATACTATACGCCTTTGCGTGTTGTACGGCATGACCACATTCGTGTGCCGCTACCGCAGTAGCCGCTGCATTACGACCATGATAAACATCATGACTTAAATTAACGGTATGGTTTGCCGGATTATAGTGGTCCGTCAATTGTCCTTCCACTGATATCACTTGCACATTATGAATTCCATTATCAGCTAACATCAAACGCGCGATTTCTGCACCTGTCAAATCTTTGGTAAGACGAACTTCAGAATATTGCTTGAATTTATTTTTCATCCGTGAACTCACCAACCAACCTATTAGCATGAAAAATAAGGTAATAAACATTGCTCCCATATTTGTTTTTTTATGTCCTTTTTATCTTTTCTACAATCCGGGTAGTTGAATAACCAGGAACAAAATCAATGGTCTTCACTACTCCTCCGTTCCTTTTTACAACATCTGCGCCAACAATATTATCTGCCAAATAGTCACTTCCTTTCACCAGTATATTGGGAACCAGTTCTGAAATCAGAATAAAAGGAGTGTCTTCATTAAAGAAAACAACCAGATCCACAAACTGCATCGCTGCTAAAACCCTTGCCCTGGAATTCTGATCCTGAAGTGGCCGTTCGGGTCCCTTAAATCGACTCACTGAATCATCTGAATTTAATCCGATTACCAATTTATCACCAAGCATCCTCGCTTTTTCCAGGTAGTCTACATGACCTAAATGAATTAAATCAAAACACCCATTAGTAAATACAACCAGGTTTCCTTCCTGCTGCCACTCTTTTACAATGATTCTGGCGTCAGGAAGTGCCACTATTTTTCTTACACTTTCTTCCATCTAATTATTAAATAACTGATAATAAGAGATACTATTCCACCCACTATGGTAATCAATGTTTGCCAGCCATGAAAAATGAAAACAAAAGTGATGGCGTCACTTTGCGGCAGGTTATATAGCGCCACCAACCCCATAGGCACCAAAGTGTGATAAGAACCCGCACCACCTGGCAATGGGATCGCCATCGCAATCGCCCCGATGGCAAACAACGTCATTACCGCACTGAAGCCAAGGTGTTGTGTTTCAGTAAATGCCTTTAGCACAAGATAACTCATGAGAAAGTAGAGCGCCCAGATGGCAACCGAATAGAGTACAAAAAGTCCTTTATTCCTTAATTTAAAAACGGCAAGCAATCCCTCCTTAAAACCGACAATTACTTTCTTAAACTTCTCATTCTTTCTTAACAGAAATAAACCAACTACCAATGCGATGATGCCCAACAAAATAGCAATTGTCCAGGGTGAAACTGCCGATCGGTCACCGGTTGGCATTTCAAGGGTGTCTATAAAGGCCTTCAATTTTTTCCATTCAACAAAAAATGATATGGCAATTAACGTCAACAAGCAGATGACGTCAACTATTCTCTCCACCACCACTGTTCCGAAAGAAACTTCCACTGAAGTCTTATCCAACTTAAAAAGATTATAGCATCGTGATACTTCACCTCCCCTTGGAATGGCGAGATTCACAAGATACCCAACCATCAATGAAAGAAAACCATTGGTGAACGAAATATGATTCCCGGTAGGAACAAGCAACATTCGCCATCGCTCGGCTCTTATTACATGACTAATCATCACGGTGATAGCCATCAGGATTAAATAAAACTTACTAGATTTTTCCCATGCTTGCCAAATGAGGTCCGACTTTTTTTCCCCTTCA
>JAHEMS010000097.1 GCA_024643595.1 Bacteroidota bacterium | reverse complement strand
TCTTGATATGCAACTCAGATCGTCAAGCAGAATATTTTCGGCGTACTAATTCAAGAATGACAAATTAATTGAATTTAGTTTTGGATTTGAGTACCCATGAATGCACAGCAGGCAACACCGAGTTTAAGAAATTGCGGGTGTATATGTAATTTTATAGGTAAGCTAGTAACTATCATGACAGCAACTAAAATAATTATCCTTGGTGTTATATCGTATACTGTTCTATTTTTAAGTGCCTGCATGCTATTTGGGAACTTAAAATTTACAAGAAACGATGCTGCTGGAAATGGATTAGAAAAAGGCTTAACCTTTGTGTACGGATTAGGGGTTCTTTTTTTATTGGCTATTATTCTAACCCTTATAAATATTTATTTCTTTAGTAATGTTACGCAGTTGTGGGTAAAGTGTATTGCATTCATTCCACTACTGCTACCAACTTTCATATTCTTCGTAGAAGTATTTCATGTGGGTAAACAAAAGGAGTCAACAATAGAAGAACAAGCACATCGGCTAACCATTGAAATTAAAACCGCTACAAAATTAGAGAACGCCAGATTGTTATTTAGAGCTTCTACTGGTAGCTCAAACAGTAAGTTAAAGCTGATAAAAGAACCAAGCATTTATTTATACGAAACTAGTAATGCTATTTTTAACCAGGATGATAGATCCTTCTACGTTTACTCGGATGAATTTAAAACGGCTGAGTATCTCTTCGACATTCCTTATAAACCAGAAGTTATTCCATTTACAGATTGGCAAGAGCTTCGTGGAATAAAAACTAATGGTGCCGATTCGGTCATGCTTGAGTTTAGGTATAAAATAACTGAGTAGACTTTGATGCAAGGTTGAAACGAAGCAATTGGGCGATAGGTTAATAAAGTAAAAGTGAAGCATGCGGTTGAGATCAGTACCAATTTTTGTCCTTCAACGTAATCAGCTCTTCATGGCATGAAATAATAGCTGGGATAAATACCGAACGAACCTTCACTTGATATGGCCGAATCACACCTGCGCTCTTCCATAGCCATCATGAATTTCAGGCTTGCGGTAGAAAGCGTATCAACTTTTCCTTTTAATTTCACCCGTGAAAACTCCAAATTGATCCGCATCGAATTCTTCGGATACAATAGGTAATACATTAGGTCGATTAACTAAGCGAGGGCTTATAATCTCCTCCTATTTATGTTGGGTAGCAATTGTCAGGTCCTGCCAGAAAATAAATTTATCGCCTAGTTAAAGTACTTCATTTGCCTATGGTATTATTTCAAAATTTCTTCCCAGTTTAAATTGCCATAATATCGGTGTGAGATATTTCCATTATCATCCATTGCCAATAAGTGAATCCAATTGTTATCGCATAAGTCTCTAACCGATTTATGTTTTTCCATGATCGTATTCATGGCATCTATTGGTGCCTTTATTATGACATTAAGTTTAACTGGTTCGTGTTGAAAATTTTCTCCATCATGAACGGCCTGCCAGGGCAAACCCACTCTAAGATCACCAGAGAAACCTTCGAGAACTCCCACTCCGGCTGTTACATTGTGCAGTGTTTTATTTCCAGAACCATACGTCCGATTGTCAACGGTCGATGCGTAATACTGAAGGTTAATCCAACTTGTAACTATCATTGGCGCTGTCATGATCAGTTCGAGTACAGAAAAGTTCTGATCTTTTTTCCAGTCATAGCTGTGCAAGAATGAACTGCCGCCAAAGTCAATTCCCTGTGTAAACGTCCGTGGCGCAACCACAAACGCTGAGCATGTTGCTAGACCCCATTCCGGGCGAGTTTGCGACCAATCTTTGCTGCGATTAAGAATAGCTCGATTAACATTCGAAAATTCATTTGTATTTAATCGTTTAATTCTTTCTGCTCTTGAGGCGTGGCCAGCCATTTTTAAAGATTGAATAAGTTGATGTAGCTCGCTCTTTCTTTTCGTGGGAACGTCGCTCTCATTATAGATGGTAATTTCATCTGTAGTAGTGTTGTGCAAAGATGCCAGGAAAACAGTTTCAACAGGTATGAAGATATTTTCCTTCTTAAGCCCCGCTCTAACTTCTCCATTGTTCAAAACTGCAGCAGCTACCTTGGCATTAGCTTCACCGGTATGGCCACCGCACGCACCACAATCATATCCCGTGGCGTGAGGGTTATTTACCATGGATGAGCCATGCCCAACTATCAGAACAAGTCTTGCAAAGTTATCAGTGAGCGACATGGCATTCAACGCATTCTTAGCCATTTGGATCTGCTGATCCAGTGGAATTCCTGTTGTCTCATCATTGTGATCTTTGGTCTCGAGACTTATGCTTTTCATTTTTGCGTATTTAGTCTTCAAGCCTACCTGATCAGGATGTGGAACAGGACGAGTAAGTCCGAAACTGTCTGTAATAAGTTTTGGAAGGTATGATAAACCAATTGGGCTTACGAAACTGAAACAAGTTACGGCTCCAGACTTGAACGACTTCCAAATTTGCTGAAGTTGTTGACTGAGTATTCTTCGGTTCAATGCTTGTGCGTTATTCTTTTTGTTTGGCAATTCTTCCAATATGGTTGGCCCTGTTTTTAATAATACAGGACATTGAGATTCGCCATGATTATTTCCCAATGGAATATACTTTATTGGGAATGCGAAGAATCCAGCAAAACCGAGCGTTGCAATTGTGGGATCAACTTTTTCCAGGTTTCTACGAAACACCTCCGAGCGTACATCAATACAAAAAATTGCCTGTGCAGTGGGTTCTGATTTCCCTTTTGGAGATACACTTGAGTGTCCTTGAAATTTGCAGATGATGCTTTGCTGCATCGCCAGATCAAAAGCCTCTTGCAGGACAAGCTTCTGGGTAAGCTGCTTGTTCAACTCATCCTGAATATTTATTACGGAGAGTTTGGTAAGTGCCTTATTCCACTCGTGCTCAAGCTGATGATGCTCAATGCTTTCCAACAAGCATGCCTCCCAGCAAAGAAGCACACTTAGGAATTCAATTAGTTTACCGTCTTTGTTCCCATACAACTCACTGTCCCAATCCAGTCGGGAGGCATAGGCAGACCATCCACCAACTATCATTAGTAATCGGTGTAAGTAAATGTCAATTCCGGCTTCGGATACTCTCAACTTTTTTATGGCAAACTCTGCAGCTTGAATGGGATCGTCAGGAAGAACTAGTACATTTTTTCTAAATTTCTTTAAACCTGCAATTCCAGGGGTCAAATCAATCGAAGCCTCCTCTTTCCAAGCTGCAAATATCCCCAGCTCCTGATTGGCAGCAATCCAACTCGCCTGTCCGCTATCAAAATAGGAAGCTGCAAAATTCGAAATTCTCGCAATCATAAAACGGTTCCAATCTTTGCCTGTAACCTTGCTCGCTACATCAACTAATGTCGAGATCGTTTCCAGGCTATCAACCTTTTTACCATAGTTCTCGATATCGATTATCCACTGCCAGGCATCTACATTCTTCTGTCTTTTCTTTAAAACGGCCGCTATATGTTCAACTTTCAATTTACCTTTCTTTATTTTATTTAAGTAGAATGATGCAGGTAGTGTCATTTGAATGCCCCCGGCTGCAGCCAAATTATTAGCTACATTTTCAAAACTTTTATGGGTAAGGCCCAGGTATGGATTAACTGCAACAAAATTTTCAAGTGGCCAGACAGGAGCAATTTTCTTAGCTGCTCTTTTCAATTTTGTAGCAAATGGTTCTTGCTTCTTATAAGCTTTGCTTTGAGTTTGTGTTACTTCGGCAAGATTAGATTCAATCATTTTTTGTTTTGCTTTTAGTTTTTTTTCAGATGTTATTTTTTCTCGCCTTGTACGCTCAACGCATTAATCATGCGGTCGAAAAAGGCATTGGCATAAAATCCATTTCTTAAATGTATAGCAAGCTTGCGATAAAAAGGCTTTGTGGATAAAGCTGGCACCGCTATTTGAATAATGACGGTTGCACCAAATGCAATCAGTATGACAGAAAATAAGATTATCTCGAGAGTACTCATCCCGCCCGATTCGGGTAACTGCGACTCCAGCAAGTAACTTGCACCTGATTCGAGAGTGAAGAATGAAACTGAAACAATGGCTGCCAGAATCGCTGTTCGGAACAGCACAAGCACATTACTTTCTGTGGTATCCAGAGCGGCTGCGAATAAGGTAGCAAGGCCCATTGCGATAACTCCACCTACAAATAACAGGGAAATGTCTTTTGTTAGGTCAACACCCCACGCGAAAGCGATGGTCGTGAAAAGGAATATTGCAAGAACGATGCTCGTAAGGATCTTTATAATACTCCCGGTCCTTTTGGTGCTCTTTATTTTTGAGGCTCTGATAACATCTATGATACTTCCGGATGATAGAAAAGCATGTGCTTTGTAGAACGAATGAGCAACCAGATGAAGCATCGCAACCGAATAAGCGCCAAGACCGCACATTAATAAACTGAAACCCATGTGGGCTACGCTTGAGTAGCCGAGCGATGTTTTGATTGATGTTTGAGTAAGAAAAGCGGTGGATGTAAGCAGAGCAGTAAATCCACCTACTATAATAATTGATACTGGAGCGTAGGTACTTGCTTCCATGAGGTGCGCCATTCTGATTAGCAAAAATGGTCCGGCATTCAATAATCCGGCATGTAACAGTGCCGAAACCGGTGTGGGTGTTTCCATCACCTCAATTAGCCACCCATGCGCTGGAAACTGAGCTGACTTCAAAAAGGCAGCGAACGTTATCAGTATGGCTACAACTTCCAGATTGACCGAATTTGGGTCTGAGCTTATTTGTCTAAAGATAGTTTCGAGGTTGCCAGTGTCGAATTGGAAAAACAGAATTCCAAATGCTATTAGCAGACAAGTATCAGCCATTCGGGCAACAATAAATTTTTTTCTTGCTGCAACAATCGCCCCAGGCCGGTCGGAATAAAAAACAAGCAGTCGGTGCAGAGAAATACTGGTGAATATCCAGGATACTAAAAGGAGTCCTAAATTTCCGGATAGAACCAACAGTTGAACGGATGCAAGAGTTGCCGCCAGTCTACCAATAAATCTACCTTGATTGGCATCGCCATCGAGATAATTATTACTGAATTTAATCACAACAAATCCAATTATGGATATCATCGAGAAGATCAGCATACTTAGAGAATCTAAACGGAGGCTAAACCCTATTCCACCGATACCCAAAAGAGGTGATTCTAATAACCCATAGCGGGTCACCAGAAAACTGCAAATTGCCGCTAAAAGTATGCTTATCAGAGCGGATATCGCGGCGATTCTTTTTAGTATACTCGGTCTTAAGCCTGGCTGAAACCACGAGACAAACGACGTTAATAATAATGTCAGGGGGGATGCCATTATTATCAAAGGAGTCATTTCTTTGAGTATTGCTAAGTAATTCATGGATTGTATTACGATGGTTTAACTTCGATTGAAATGCTCGAAGTAATATGGAGATACTCACCACGTTCCCTGGTGTTCGCGATGATGGCTTGGATGGATTTTAAACTTTTCTTGAGCTCCTCAATTCGTGACTCTGACCATTGGTCGGTAACTCCAAATCTTTCCTGATGACTAAAGCTTCTTAAGCTATGATAGTCAATCTTTTTTTGAATCAGAGTGCCAAGAATTTCCAAGGCATCATTCGGGGAAAATTTGCCTTTAATGAGTTCGAAATTGCTTTTCGAAATTTCAAAATCTTTTTGTAAGTGTGTCGTGTTCATTGGTTATCTATTTTGATGCAAAATTCATCGATAAGGTTCATATATTTGTATTTATATTTAATATGAAATACATCACGAAAAGTTATGAACTACACCTTAAGTCAATTGAAGATTTTTCTTAAGATTTCAGAAAAGGGAAGTATTACAAAAGCGGCTGAAGAGTTACACTTAACACAACCTGCAGTGTCTAATCAATTAAGAAACCTGCAAGACCAGTTTGACATTCCGTTAACAGAATTGGTTGGAAGAAAGATCTACATAACTGATTTTGGTAGGGAGATTGCTCAATCTGCTGAAAGAATACTAAACGAAGTATCGGTTATTAATTCCAGAACCCATGCTTTTAAAGGGCAACTTACAGGCCGTTTAAAAATATCAGTAGTTTCCACCGGTAAATATGTTATGCCGTTTTTCCTTTCCTCCTTCATGAAACAGCATATAGGTGTTGAATTGCAAATGGATGTTACAAACAAAGAATATGTTATCGGCAGTATAGAAGAAAATTCAGTCGATTATGCATTGGTATCTATTCTACCAACCGCTTTCAATGTGGAGAAGCTGGACCTTCTCGAAAACAAGCTATATCTGGTTGGCAACCAATCGCATAAATTCAAGAGTCATGCTTATTCCAAAAAAGTATTTAAAGATCTTCCATTGATTTATAGAGAGCCAGGATCAGGCACCCGTCAAGCCATGGAAAACTTTATTCAAAAGCATAATGTTTCAGTTGTTAAGAAAATGGAACTTACTTCAAATGAGGCGGTTAAACAAGCAATCTTGGCTGGATTGGGATTTTCAATAATGCCCTTGATAGGAATTCGCAAAGAACTTCAAAGTGGGGAACTTCAAATTATCCCTGTACAGGGGCTTCCTATAAAGACGAAGTGGCGATTAATATGGGCGAAAGGAAAAAATCATTCACCGGTAGCCAATGCCTTTATGAATTACATAAAACACGAGAAAGATATTATTATAAGAGATTACTTTAATTGGTGTGATGACTACACTTAAAAAAATACCCTACACATATTGCCTGGCATGCAACCCGCCGCCAACACCAGTCAATAAGAGCTCAGTTCGGTGTAAGTGGGCAAAGTAGCGTGTTAAATTTGTGCGGAAACCTGGCAAAATTTTGTTTTAAATACGGCTGACAATTTTCAATAGAGATTCTCACATGGACAAGGGAACGATTTGAAAGACAATGCGAGAATGAAATGCAACTTCAAATAAACTATAATTGACTTTAATAGATAACTCAAATGAATTAGAAATGAAAACATTTATTCATACCATAGAAACGAGAAGAGTTGTAATGCTAATTATCTTTTTTATGTTCAAGACATTCTTTTCAGTTGCTCAGACTAATCCTCTTTGGACTCAAGGGAAGATTAAGAATTACTTACCTCATATGACAAGTGGCGAAGTAACTCTCTTGGTAGAGAAATCCGACATGGTGATAATACCAGTTTCAGCTTTGGAACAACATGCTAATCACTTGCCAATTGGAACCGACCTATTAAATGGAGTTGAAATTTGCAAACTAATAGCGCAGGAAAGAGATATACTAGTTGTTCCGGTATTGATGGCCGGACAGTCTCCTTATCACATGGGTTTTGCAGGGACTATAACACTGAGCGCAGAAACAATTATTAAGGTTCATCTTGAGACCGTGCAAAGCTTGCTCAGGCATGGCTTTAAGCGGTTTGTAATTATGTCTGATCATAATGGAAATGATGCAATCGTAGAACTTATCGTTGACCAGATAAACCAAACTACCTCTGGTGTTGCTATTAACTACTATGAAGCAATTGAGCCATTTATAAAGCCTGTTTCTTCATACGGTGGACATGCTGGCACTGGAGAAACTTCTAAATCGATGTACCTTATCCCTAACCTTGTGAATCTAAGAAATGTCGAACCAACCGTAAGGTCATTACCAAAGCACTTGGAGAACATGGTACAATCCATTGGTTCTGACCCAACAGCAAGGACAATTTTCTTGGCAGAGACACTTAAAGATGAATGTACGGGCAAAAAGACGTCTGCTGCTGAAATGTCATCGACCGGAATCATTGGCCCACCATTAGAGATGGAAAAAACCAATGTCAAATTTGGTGAAAGCATCGTGTTAGCCCAGGTAAAAGCTATGACTCAATTCATTGACAAGTGGAATAATTTGGTTAAGAGATAATAAGCCGAGTAGCCCACACAGCCACCAACACTGTGCCTATTTCATGGAGGGGGTTCAGTGTTGCGTTGTAGTTTTTGTTTCTTAATTTAGTTGTCACCCTGACCTCAGTGCAGGCTGTGGGACATTTTTGCAGGACGTCACGCTTGTAATCCGCCAACTGACAGATGACAAGCGCTCCTAACCCATCAACGCAATATGCACTCGTGCTAGGCAACTTTTTAGAAATAAAGGACACCTTTGTATAAAGATATATTCACTAAAATTATATCCGTTATGAATTTTAACAGGTTAGTTCCTAATGTGTATTATCCGGATATAAAGGACGGATTAAAACTTTTTATTGATTGTCTTGAATTTAGTATTGGCCACGAAGAATTAAAGTCCGAAAATCCATTTTGTGTGCTCGAAAAGAATCATTTACGGATAAACCTTTTTGAAGCTAAAGAACTGGCAAAGGAACATAATCCTGAATTTAGACTCGTAACGAATAGTATTGATGAAGTATACAAAAAAGTAAGTTCATCACATCCCGAGTTTCTGCACCCAAATCTTAGTAAAGTCACGCTTCGTCCCTGGGGAGCAAAAGAATTTGCGCTGAGGGACAACCAGGTATGTATCATTATTCAGCAATGGTGAATCCTAAAAAGAAATAGGGAACGTAACAACAAACCGCTAACAAAAGCTATAAAACATTGACTGAATTGTAGGTTCTGAAAGTGTGTGCTATTAAATTTCAGTAGCAACGCGAGGCAATGATGTAATGGCAAATTGAATTTACGGACTGTTAACGTAATGAACACAGCCGGCATAAACATAAACATTGGGACAATTCAAATAATAAAGAACCGAACATGAAAAATTTAAAAACTTGCAGAATCAATGTGATGATCTCAAACATGGACAAAGCAATTGAGTTTTACCAAGGCAAATTGGGCTTGGAGCTGCTAAATCGATACGGAGAACACTATGCTGAAATACAGGCTCCAGATCTACTAATCGGGTTACATCCTATGGCAGAAAAAGTTGTTCAAGGCAACAATCTTTCGATTGGATTTGGTGTTGTTGAATTCGATTCAACTATTGAAGAATTAACGGCTAATGGAATAGAATTTAAATTGGAACAGGACGGCTGGATTCGATTAGCTCACTTTACTGATTTGGATAATAACCAAATGTTTCTTGCAGAAAGAAAAGATTAGAGCTGTGTCCAACAAACCTATACGCAATACCCTTCAGGACACTGCGCATAGCTCAACCGTTAATGGTGAGAATTTTATTTTGTAACAAGACTTATTATTGGTTGGAGAGTTAAAAAATGAAGAAAGTAGCATTGAAAACAGGAGAGTCCACTGGAATTGGCAGAGAATTTGGCCAGATTCATGCAGAAAACGGGAGGAGATTTAGTTATTGTAGCCAGGAGAAAAGATAAATTAGAGCCTTCGAATTGCCCACCGCTTTAGACAAACCGTTGGCAGTAATTAAATATAAGAACTACTATGATTAAAAACGTTGGAAAAATTGATAGAACATTGAGATTCCTCTTGGGCCTGTTATTAATTTGGTTCGGAGCTTTTGTCTTGAATGGTAAAGAAGGAAACTTGTTGGGAATTCTAATAGCACTAGTCTCAATACTACCATTTTACATGACGTTTACAGGTTCATGCTTTGTTTTCAGATGGTTCAAAATTCATTCCCTTTCAAATAAAGAATGTGAAACTTATGGCAAACCTTACCCAGAGAGACCGGCAAAAAATTAAATACACTACTATCAACAAAAGCAAACAGCAACAGCGACCTTTCCTGGATTTATGCCAGATCTAATTTCTGCATTAAATAGTGATACTCGCTTTAAGCCGTACCTTAATAAAGTGGAAATACCCATTTATGAACAAAAAGAATAAACAACATTGAACAATAGATAGAAGGAGTTAAAAACTCATTTAATCCGAACCATAACCGATAATAAAAACTTTATGACTAAAATTCTAGCAACACTTATTCTAATACTCCAGTCTGCAAATTTGATCAATGCGCAGGATAGACTCTCGGGAAGATCTTTTGCCACCAGGTCTGAAGTTTTGGCAA
>JAHEMS010000096.1 GCA_024643595.1 Bacteroidota bacterium | reverse complement strand
CCCTTCCAATTTAGTGCCCTGGTGCTCGAGCAACCAGGCGCCTTGCCCGAAGTAGCTAAGTAATAAGCAAGATTTTACAAAGCCCCATCCTAATCTGATGTTTGACTTTCCACAGTGACCCAGATCTGAGTACAAGGCTTCAGCTCCGGTGGTACATAGAAAGACAGCGCCTAAAATCCAAAACCCACCCGGATATTCATAAAGCAGTTGGGCTGCATACATCGGGTTTAGGGCTTTTAGTATTGAAAGATTTCCTGCTAAATGGGTTGCCCCAATAGCACCAATAAAAATAAACCATACCAACATAACAGGTCCAAAAGTTTTACCTACTACGCTGCTTCCAAACTGTTGAAATACAAATAAGGCGAGTAAGATTGCAATTACTATAGAGATGATGGTTTGCTGGCCAATATTTTCATTTAATGATCGAAGTCCTTCTACGGCAGAGGTAACACTGATAGCAGGGGTAATAAATCCATCGGCAATGAGGGTACAGCATCCAATAATTGCAGGAAAAATCACCCAACTTGCTTTGTATCTTCTTACCAAGGCATAAAGCGCAAAAATTCCACCCTCTCCTTTGTTATCAGCACTCAAGGCCAGGTAAACATATTTTATGGTAGTGATAAGGGTTAATGTCCAGAATACACAGGATAACCCACCCAGAATGAGACGCTCAGAGATGATATGATTACCTACAATGAATCGCAGCGTATACAGTGGGGAGGTTCCAATATCTCCATAAATGATACCGAGTGCAACCAGCACACCGGCTGTTGAGAGTTTGTGTAAGCGAGAATCTTTCGAATCCATATTTGGAGTGTTATGGTTTAACTTCGTCCAGCATTATCTTTTCTTCATTGCGTCCAATTATTAGACGATTACTCCGATCGTATGAGAAGTAGTTCCACATCCAGCTAAAAAAGGTAAACACTTTATTTCTAAATCCAACAATTGACATCAAATGAACAAACATCCAGACATACCAGGCAAAGATTCCCTGAAAGCGTATTCCTTTTATATCCACGACTGCCTTGTTACGCCCAATAGTAGCCATTGATCCTTTATCAAAATAGTGAAATGGTTTGAGTGGTTTTTTACGTATGATATTACTAATGTTTTTTGCTACCAATTTTCCCTGCTGTTGAGCCGGTGGTGCCATCTGTGGATGCCCTTTCGGGAATTTTGTATCCCCCTCCATGACAGCGACATCTCCAATGGCAAAAATATTTTCATACCCTTTAACCCGGTTAAACTGATCAACCTGTATCCGGTTTCCACGGGTTATAATTTCAGCATTTAATCCATCAATAGGATTACCTTTAACACCGGCTGCCCAAATGAGGGAACGTGAGATTAATTTTTCGCCGTTACTCAGCACTACTTCATATCCATCATATGATTTAACGGCTGTGCCCAGATGAACTTTTACACCCATTTCAGTTAAAAAATCAAATGCTTTTTTTCCAGCCTGATCCGACATGCCATTGAGAAGCCGGGGAGAGGCTTCAATCAGGTGGATATCCATCTGACGCATGTCTAACTCTTTATAATCTTTGGGAAAAACATTTTTCTTTAATTCAGTAAGCGCGCCTGCTAATTCCACACCTGTAGGTCCACCCCCAACGATTACAAAATCCATCAGGCTATTCATGACTTCATCATCACTGGTTAACAGCGCATACTCAAGTTGTCGTATAATTTTATTTCGAAGTTTAGTGGCATCAACAATGTTTTTCATGGAGGAGGCATGCTTTTCAACTTCAGACATTCCATAGTAATTGGTGGTAGCACCACTGGCAATTACCAGGTAGTCATATTTGATACTACCGATGGAGGTTTCAATATAATTTTCTTCCGGCTTGATATTCTTCACTTCGCCCAGACGAAAGTAAAAGTCGGCTTGATTGCCAAAGAGTTTACGAAAAGGGGCTACTATGGAATTGGTTTCTAGCCCGGATGTAGCCACCTGATAGAGTAAGGGCTGAAATGTGTGGTGATTAGATTTATCGAAAAGTACGACCTGGACATGATGTCCTTTCAGACTTTTCACCACTTCCAAACCACCAAATCCACCACCTATGACAACGATGCGGGGTTTGCCCAAGTCTGCAATACGCGTTCGCGTTGTAATTAATTTGGGCATTTAAAGAGAATTCTTACTTTAAATATGGTGCAAGTTACGTCTTGTCGAAAGAATTCCCTGTCTTTAAAAAAATATTTTGTTCTTGATAATGTATCGTATTTAATCATGTAATTTTGGGGCACTTAAAACTAACATCTTTATGTTAAAAAACATTGTATTTATAATAGCCATTGCCGCCACCTTAATGAGCTGTGGTGGTGAAGCTGAAAAGCTTAAATCTCAGGTAGATTCTTTAAAAATGGAATTGCAAACCAGTCAACAATTTGCAACTACTCTGCAAGAAGTGAGCGTGCTGATGGATTCCATTGATGCTAACCGTCAAATGCTTCGTGTAAACATGGTAGAAGGTACTACCTACGAAAATTACACCGCACGCATGAAGGATATCAATAATTATGTAAAAGACACCCAAAACAAGATAGAAGATCTTGAAGGTACCCTTAAGAAATCAAAGAGTAACAACAACGCACTGGCGTCTACTATCAAGAAATTGAAGGCCGATTTGGAAACACGTAATAAGGAAATCGCCACGTTAAATGAGCATGTAGATCAGCTTCGAAATGAAAATCAAAATCTAATCACTACGGTTGGCTTACAGGAAGCTGAGTTGACGGATAAGGAATATCAAATTGCTACCAAGCAAGAGGAGTTAGCATTAATTGAAGCAAAAATTCAAGAGTTGATGATCGCGAGCAAGATGAGCGAAGCTGATTCTTATTTTGCTCGTGCTCAAGCTGTTGAAGAAGCTGCAAATCGTACCAAACTGGCCCCCAAAAAGAAAAAGGAAACGCTTCAAGAGGCAGTTGAATTATACAAGAAAGCACTATCTCTCGGCAAACAGGAAGCCGAAGCAAAAATTGCAGAGTTAGAAAAGAAAATCTAATTGAAATAGAATCCAACAAGATAGGCTCCGTAAGGGGCCTTTCTATTTTAGGGTTTTGATTTTTTTCTTTTACCGAAGTAATTCATCACTAAAATCAATAAAGTAACCCCAACGCTGTCTAGTACCCAATCCCAGAAATTTGGAGTTCGTCCTGGTGTCAATCGCTGGTAGTTTTCATCCAGTATTCCAATAATTGAACCGGTAAGAAACGTAATTGTATTGATTCTATTTAAGCTAAATGAAGAAAATTCTAATGGTAGCCAATGAAACAAGAAAAAGCCCAATACAAAGTACTCTGCGCAGTGAATGAGTTTGTCGGGAGTCAGCGAAAATATGGCCGGAATATTTTTACTTGGTACTGAAGATCCAGCGAAAATAATAGCAATAACAAGAACAACTGATATCCTTGCCCACGAAAGATTGGTTTTTAAGTTTTTTAAATCCATGATTACTCCATCCCAATTAAAAATATGGTATATGCGAAGTAGCTGATCAGTAGAAGAAACGCTTCCCAGCGATCTAATTTTCTCGTATTTAGAGTGAACATGAAAATAATCAATGCCACAGTGGCAGCACCGTAAATATAGATATCAAAGTTCATGACAGTATCATAGGGAAGTGGCCGAATCAAGCCATTTATTCCAAGTATAAAAAGGAGGTTAAATATATTTGAACCAATAACATTCCCAATGGCAATATCCGTGTTCTTTTTATAGGCTGCTACTGCGGAAGTTGCCAACTCGGGAAGTGATGTACCAACAGCCAAAATGGTAAGACCAATTAATTTTTTGCTAATTCCGTATTCTTCAGCAATGAAAATAGCGTTATCAACTACCAGAGTTCCCCCCCCAACAAGCATAGCCATACCTAACAGGACTAGCCCAATGGATACGGACGTAGTATATAATTTGATGGAGTCATTTTGATTACTATCCACAGACTGACTCATGGTACGATACACATAGAGCATAAAAAGTCCGAAAAATGCTAATAAAATAAACGAATCAAAACGGCTCAATAGGTTAGACTCTGCACCTCTAAAAGTGACATCATTAACAAGTAAATATAGAATGAGTCCGGCAAGCAAGGATAACGGCACTTCGTACCTTACCGTATTTCGAAGTACCACAAGTGGATAAATTATTCCCGCAACTCCCAATATGAACAATAAATTAAAATTATTGCTTCCAATGACATTACCAAACGCAGCTAAATTATATCCTTTTAGGGAAGACGTTACGCTTACTAACATTTCAGGAGCGGAAGTACCAAAGGATACTATCGTTAACCCTATTGCTATACTGGAGATATTTAACTTTTTCGCCATTGACGAGGCACCTCCTACTAAAAAATCAGCCCCCTTTATTAAGATTACGAACCCAATAAGCAACAACAGGACTGCTAAAAGCATATTATATCTGGCTTTAGTAATCTGAAAGATAGAATCTTTTCTATATCGACTCAAAAGGTACAGGAAAAAAATAAGCCTACTAACCCTTAATTATTGTTAAATTTGCGGTTTACCTGTATATGACATTTGATTTATTCATTACTCTATTCCTAGTCTTCTTAAATGGATTTTTCGTAGCAGCGGAATTCGCCATGGTTAAGGTCAGATCCTCTCAAATTGCTTTGGAGAAGGGTAATCTTTCAAAGGAGGCAGCCAAAATAATCGTAAATAATTTGGATGGCTTTCTGGCAGCAACTCAACTTGGTATAACCCTGGCCAGCCTGGGTTTAGGATGGATAGGAGAAGATGTTATGTCACAGATAATCCTTGATCTGATAAATTCATTAGGATTTCAAATGAGCGAAGTGGCCGCACACAACATTTCCATGCCGTTAGCTTTTGCCATGTTAACTATCTTACACATAGTTTTTGGAGAATTAGCTCCAAAATCAATTGCTATTCGCTACCCAGCTTCTACTACACTTCGCATTTCGATTGCATTACGTGTGTTTTATTTTGTATTCCGCCCATTTATATGGTTGTTAAATGGCCTCGCAAACCTCATCCTCAAGATATTTGGCATTAAACCCATGAGTGAAACAGAGATTCATTCTGAAGAAGAACTTAAATTAATCATTGCTGAAAGCGAAGAGGGTGGAGCCATTGAAACGTCTGAAAGAGAACTCATTCAAAATGTTTTTGATTTTGATAATCGTGTTGTTCGCCAGGTGATGATTCCGCGCATTAAAATGAGCATGATTAAGGCGGATACTTCCATTGTAGAGGCTATGAATATTGTGTTGAAGGAAGGTTATTCGCGTTATCCCATCTATGAAAATTCAAAGGATGAGATTATCGGTGTGGTACATTCCAAAGATATAGTTGCAGCTCATATTACGAATTCAGGAAAATCGCTGCGGGATATAATGAGAGTTGTTCATTTTATTCCGGAGACCAAGCCAATAGACCTATTGCTTCGCGAGTTTCAGCGTAGAAAGACTCAAATGGCATTCGTGGTGAGTGAGTTCGGAGGAGTGATAGGATTGGTTACCCTGGAGGATATTTTGGAGGAATTGGTAGGTGAAATTCAAGATGAACACGATCACGAACAGCAAATTGTAATTCCACTCGAAAAGAATTCATTTCAGATTGCAGCCCAATCCTCCCTTCATGATATTAATAAATTATTGGAAGTCCCATTTCCTGAGTCGGAAGATTATGAAACATTGGCTGGACTGCTTACGTACGAACGGCCAGCATTAAAAGAGGGAGAAGAATTTGAACTGTTCAACTATTCAATAAAAATTCTGAAAGTTAATCAGACACTGCCCGAAACAGTGGAAGTTCGATTGCTTGATGGTAAGCATTAGAACCACTTCTTATAGCGGAAGTAAACAATCATTAAAATAAAGATTACACCCATAATTGCTAAAACACCAAAATAGCCAAGGTTCCAATCCAGTTCGGGCATATTTTTGAAATTCATCCCATAAATCCCTGCGATAAAGGAGAGAGGAATGAAAATAGTGGTAATGATGGTTAATAGTTTCATCACTTCATTCATCTTATAATTGATCGTATTCATATAAAGATCCATCATCGTGGAGGTTAGATCTTTGTAGGTGTCTAGTGAATCGATCAGGTGAATCACATGGTCATATACGTCAGCAAAATACTTTTCATTTTTTTCACTAATAAAATCACTCTCATTTTTAACGATTTTATTAATGGCTTCGCGCAAAGGATATACAACCCTTCGTAGGTATATAAATTCTTTTCGAATTTTTTGAATTTGCTGAAAATCTTCAACTGATGGATTTTTGGAAATATTTTCTTCAATTTCTTCCACCTGTTCGCCAATTTTCTCCAGCACGGAATAATAGCTATCAACGATGGTATCAACTAATCGATAAAGCAGGTAATCGGTGCCACGTTTGCGAATGATACCATTATCCTGTTTGATGCGGGATCGAATGCCGGAAAAAATATCACCCTCTTTTTCCTGAAAGGAAAGTAAATAATTTTTTCCGAGCACAAAGCTGATATGTTCATAATCGATTTTTTTTTCATCAAAACGGTAGAACATCTTCATCGTTAAAAACAGGTGATCTTCAAGTTCATCGGTTTTAGGTTGATGATCAATATTCAAAATATCTTCGATTAGAAGATGGTGC
This sequence comes from Bacteroidota bacterium, assembly GCA_024643595.1. GTDB lineage: Bacteria > Bacteroidota > Bacteroidia > Cytophagales > Cyclobacteriaceae > ELB16-189. The sequence continues at coordinate 3,390 of JAHEMS010000096.1, read as the reverse complement.
AATTCAAATTTATTCGCGATCTGGCCGATTAGATTTCGATCCGAAAGCCCGTCTACATTTATCCAATTTTTACGATTTCGGTCGCACTTGTCCAGCATCTCATGAACAGGAATATTGTCTTCCATTAAAAGGGTATCATCATTATAAGAAATTAATTCGAGAATGACTTTTTCGCTCCCCTTTGGTTCCTGTTTGGTTCTGAATTCGCTGGTAAGTTGTTCAGTTACCTTATGTAGAGCAGCTTTCCTTCTTACTTTATTGGATTTCATAGTAATTGCCTTTTATGCTTGATCAATTTTATCGGAGTTCTCTAATTTTTACCCAATCGACAAAACTGAGTGACTCAAAAATAGCAAAGAATAATTGCCGTATTATATTGTAAAACGCGGTTTTTAAAAAGGAAACTTACAATGATACCGGCAAACTGGCTTAGTTAGGAGCCAACTTCAATTTTTCTTTAAATAAATAATATTGATTGTTTAATCTTTAAACTTTTTGGTTAAGTGCTGGAAGGGGGCATTCTTGAAGCATAAAATTCCTTCAAGTATTGGAGTGGCGGGCGTCTTTAAAGTTTTTTTCAAAAAACTTGATTGTAATCGGCAAACTTCCATCTAACTAATTGTCATCATTGCTTATTATTGCAGTTCATGTCCAGACAGTTAGATAGCATAAAAGCACCAGTGGCAAGGGAGATGGAAGAGTTTGAGCAAAAGTTCAGATCATCCATGAAAACCCGTGTGCTTTTGTTGGATAAAATCATGACCTATATTGTAAAGAGAAAGGGAAAGCAAATTCGGCCACTATTTGTTTTTTTAAGCGCAGGTGCTTGTGGAAATATCAGTGAATCAACTTATCGTGGGGCATCGTTGATTGAATTACTCCACACCGCCACGCTTGTTCATGATGATGTTGTGGATGATTCAAACTATCGGAGAGGTTACTTTTCAGTAAATGCGTTGTGGAAAAACAAGATTGCTGTTTTGGTCGGTGATTTTCTTTTATCTAGGGGTTTAGCACTTTCGCTATCCAATCAAGATTACAATCTTCTCAGTATCGTAAACGATGCCGTCACCGAAATGAGTGAAGGTGAATTATTGCAAATGGAAAAGGCTCGGCAATTGGATATCAAAGAGGAAATATATTATGAGATTATTCGTCAGAAGACGGCATCATTAATTGCGTCCTGTTGTGCGGTGGGGGCTTCTTCCTCTGGTGCTTCTGAAGCAATAGTGGCCAAAATGAAGGAATTTGGTCAATTTGTAGGCATGGCCTTCCAGATCAAAGACGATTTGTTTGATTATGGCGATGACGAAATAGGTAAGCCATTAGGTATTGATATCAAAGAAAAGAAAATGACTTTGCCACTGATTTATACACTTTCGAAAGCCTCCTGGATGGAGAAACGAAGGATAATCAGTATTATTAGAAACAAAAGCGAAGACTCTTCAAAAGTAAAGGAGGTAATTGAATTTGTAAAGAAATCAGGCGGTATTGAATATGCTCAAGGAGTTATGCAACAGTATTATCAAAAAGCAATTACCCTGCTTGATGAATTACCTGAAACTACCTATAAAACTTCTCTAGCCGACCTGGTTCGATTTACGATTGACCGTAAGCGTTAATTTCTAACTTTTTAAGACCGGCTTCAAGGATTGCATATTCTTTGGAATGGATGAATGTCATTTCACTTAATGTTTTATCGGCTGGGCCCACGTTGGCCGGGGCGAATTGACCGTCTGTTTCCCACCATTTTTTGGCATTGGCCCTGGCTTCGCTTATATCTATATCGAAATAATTGATTACTGAATCAGAAATAATCCACGGTTTTGAAACCGTGGCATATTTTTCGAAGATCATGGCACGCATTTGAGTTCCGCTATTCTGTTTGTTGAAATGAGAAAGGGTATAAGACATGGTTTCTGGTTCCGTCATCACCATATCCCAGTATTTTTTAGAAGTAATAATTTGAGCGGTGGTGAGTAAATATCCAAACCCTTTTTCCAGAGGCTCTTTTGTAATGTTGCAAGATGCTTTAAACTGCTTTTTCTTTCTTCCAAAGATTGAATCCAATAGTGCCATGTTATTGTATAATTATTTACTTCATTAGATACTTGTGAATGAGTAAATAGTTGCACGAAATCGCATTTATTTTTCTTGATCCATAAAAAAACCTGCTTAATGCAGGTTTTTTTATTTTTAAGTGCCTGATTGCTTCTTAGACTGTGAAGCCTGTAAAAATTTCTCATGCTTAACAAAGAAGTCATCCAATTGCTTCACAGGAAGTTTTTTAGCAATAATTTTATGTTTGTTATCTAGAATATATAATGCAGGTGTAGTGTCAGCATGATATAATTCTGAGTAATGCTTAGGGAGATAGGTACGTGGACCATTGACTGTTATCCATGGCATTTTCATGTCTTTGATGTAATTTTTCATTTTGACCATGGAAGTATCTGCGGATACGGCAAAGACCTCAATATTAAATTTTGTTTTATTCCTGTTGTAAAAGTCCACGAGTTTTGGAGTTTCCTCTTTACAATGACTGCAGTCAGGATCAAAGATGAAAAGAATAGTATACTTAGACTTGATATCATACATTGACCTTGGTTGTAAATTCTGATCCTGCATAATCAGATTAGCACCGGTTTTTCCAACGAGACTACTCCTTAACTTTTCAGCATAATCTTTTAAATTTTTCTTAACGGGATCGCTGATCCAGTAATTCATTTCCCCTGTCGCAAAATATTTGTCATAGAGAGAAACATATACTGCATCTAATCCCATGATCTCTGGATTTTGATACAGGTAAACGCAATTCCAAACCAGATATTTATAAGTTTCAGGGTTTTTCTTGGCCTTGGAAGCCATTTTGTCAATGGCTACCAAGATAGTATCGGCAATGGGTGCATATAATTTATTGAGATACTCTTTGATCTTTTCCTGGTAGAATGGACGAGGCATGCGTAACAGCGCGTCATCGGCCAGATCGAAATTGTCAAAGAAATGTTCTCTGTAATATCGAAGTTGAAACGTGGAATCGATTTCTCCGTTTGCCTTTTTGGGTGCTGGGGGTAGATCGATGGGTTGGTTAGCTTTGATAAGACGAACAGTTAATAGTTTTGGATTTTTAGAAATCAATTCTTTTTGATGTGCAGCTACTTTCTCATTGACTTTGGCAAAAGATTCCCTGGCTGATTTTTTCTGATCTTCGGTAAGCGTGCTGTCACGTATAATCTTAATAAAGGGCTCGGCTTCTAAATTTCGCTCCATATTATAGCGCATATTTTCAAAGAAGAGCTGATTATCCTCGTCACCTTTTACATTCATGTTTTTAACATAATCTTCACTTGAAGATTCTAGCGTAAATCGTTGATTACTACCAACAACAAA
>JAHEMS010000521.1 GCA_024643595.1 Bacteroidota bacterium | reverse complement strand
TGGGTACTCCAAACGAAGTAGCCTTCTTTAATGGAGTTAACATGATGCCTGTTGAAGTACAAATGAAATGGTACGACGTTTGGGGGACCGAAGCAACCTACAACCACATGTCAGCAGGTTGGTCATGGGCTTTTGATACGCCTTTTACCTGGTTCAAACAAAACGCTTCAAAACTGGGTGGCATCAGGCAAAACATGGCTATTATGTGGCCTGCCAAGATTAAAGATAAAGGAGGTTTGCGCGATCAATTTATGCACGTAATTGATGTTGTTCCAACTATTCTTGAAGTTACAGGAATTCCGGCACCGGAATATGTGGACGGAATCAAGCAGACTCTCATCGAAGGTACAAGCTTTGCTTACACTTTTGATGCTGCAAATGCCAAAGAACCATCTCACCACAAAATCCAATATTTTGAAATGATGGGTCAATGGGCATTGTACGATGACGGATGGCTGCTCAGCACCAAAGTTAACCGCGCACCCTGGGAGGCATTTGGCAAAGCCAATCCTGATCCTTTGAACAACCAGATTTTGGAACTTTATGATTTAAATACTGATTTTAGTCAATCAAAAAATATTGCAAAGGACAATCCTGAAAAAGTTGAGAAGATGAAAAAGGAGTTCGTTGAAGAAGCCAAAAAATTCCAGGTATTCCCAATGGACGCATCTGTTGCAGGCCGTATCGTTGCGCCGCGCCCGAATATTACAGCCGGACGTACTGAGTTCGTTTATACTATACCAATGACAGGTTTACCACAAGGTGATTCTCCTGTTTTATTAAATAGTTCATATACTATTACGGCTGAAATTAAAGTACCCGAAAGTGGTGCTGAAGGCATGATTCTCACATCAGGAGGACGATTTGGAGGATATGGATTCTACCTGCTCGAGGGCAAACCAGTTTTCCTCTGGAATCTGATTGACATGGAACGTATTAAATGGGAAGGAACTGAAGCACTTTCTCCAGGAAAACACAGTGTTGAATTTGATTTTAAGTATGATGGATTGGGTGTTGGCACTTTGCTATACAACAACATGAGTGGTCTTGGCCGCAGTGGTACAGGAACTTTATTAGTTGATGGGAAGGTAGTTCAGACATTAAAGATGGAGCATACTATGCCTATGATTTTGCAGTGGGATGAATCGTTTGATATTGGCTCCGACACTGAAACTGGAGTGAATGATGCTGACTACATGCCACCGTTCACTCTGACAGCCAAACTGGATAAACTAACTGTAAAGGTTGACCGACCTCAGCTTACACCGGAAGATATTAAGAAACTGCAAGAAGGTCAGGCTGCAGCGACAGATAATAAATAATATCTAAAGTGATAAGGTTATGAAGAAATGGACTTTAATATTATTGACAATATTCTATGGATTAACACAGCTAACTGCCCTGTCACAGGAAGATAATAATGAAAAGACATCAATCGGCATTCAAGAAGCAAAAACAGTACCAGTAACCTGGGAGAATTATGTTCGTGCTGAAACCGACCGAATGTTTGAAACCTATTATAAAATGGGAGGATTTGGCAAATTTTTCAATATTCGCTCTGTAACTCCCATTGAGAAGCAGGATATTGTACGCATGAACCGAGATACGAGGTATTCTTTTGGAGTTTTTGATTTAACAAATCCACTTACTGTTACATTGCCTGATGCGAACGGAAGATATATTTCAATGCAAGTTCTCAATCAGGATGAATATACCATATCGGTAGAGTATGATTCAAAATCATATACGCTTACGGAAAAAAGTGTAGGTACGCGATATGTTGCTTTAATTGTTCGTATACTGGTTGACGGTGAAAGTGAAAAAGACAACCAAATTGTAAGCGATTTACAAAATAAGATCACTGTTTCTCAAAACTCGGTTGGAACCTTTGAAGTTCCCAATTGGAACCAGGAATCATTAGCTAAACTTACTGATGCTGTTAGAGTATTAGCGGCAACACTTTCTGACACTAAACGGTGCTTCGGGAATGTTCATGAGGTAAACCCTATTGCTCATATGTTGGGTGCTGCTGCGGGCTGGGGAGGCCTTCCGCCCAGTGCAGCCATCTATATCAATGAGGTTCCTAAAGACAATAATGGAAAAGCACCCTATATATTAACCGTAAAAGATGTCCCAGTACAAGGTTTTTGGTCGATAAGTATGTATAATAGCAGTGGTTATTTTGAACAAAATCCATACAATGCTTACTCTGTAAATAATTTTTCTGCAAAAAAAGAGAGCAACGGCAGCTACATTATTCATTTTGGAGGCGACCCCCAGCAATCAAATTTTCTACCTATCATTGATGGATGGAATTATACTATCAGACTTTACCATGCAGAAAAGGAAATTCTGGATGGTTCATGGGAGTTTCCTAAACCTGTAATCGTTAAATAGTTATATAAAATCATTAAAATTGAAAATCATGAAAAAAGTTGTTTTATTAGTGTTTATTTTTTCTTTGGCTATCTTCATGGAATCCTGCATTCAGAATAAAACTTCCGAAAAAGCCTCTGAACCAAATCAAAAAATCAATGTACTTGCCGATGGCGATAACGCTAAATCGGGACGTGTTGATAACATGCATCTGACACGGTTCCTTGAGATTTATCTGGCTGCGACCGATCCGAATACCGGCAAGCTGGTTGCCGCCTGTTACAATACGATGTTTTCACCCCAGGGTATTCCTGCATCGAAAAACACTTGCCCGCAAGATTTGGTTG
>JAHEMS010000095.1 GCA_024643595.1 Bacteroidota bacterium | reverse complement strand
TTGACAAAGTTCAACGGGTTTTGAATTTCATGCGCGATGCCGGCAGTGAGTTCACCCAGTGATGCCATCTTTTCTGATTGAATGAGTTGCGATTGGGTGGATTTTAATTTTTCAAGCGTAGATTGAATTTCCTCTTTTTGCTCTTTCAATACAGCATTGGCTTTTTGTTTTTGCTGATTATTTCGATAGAGCAAAAGCGCCACCAACAAAATTATTCCCAGACCGGTAAGAAGCCCATAGGTTCTGAATTTGCTTTTTGTTTGTATACTTTCTTTTTCTAATTCCTGTAATCGAATTTTTTCATCAAAACCGATATTTTGAAATTGTATCAGATGCGTGATGTAGGCGTCATTAATACTGTCGGCAATCGCTCTGCCTTTTTCCAGATAGGCATAGGCAAGTACGGATTGGTTTTGCATTTTATACAACGATGCCAGCTGCGTATAACCGGCAGCTAAACCGAAATGGTAATTTATTGATTTATCTATTTCAATTCCTTTTAATGAAGCCTGCAAAGCAGAATCCAACTGACCATTAGACAGGTATAAATCACTTAATCCTTGATAGACAAGGGACAGCGTTTTTAAAGCAGTGGAATTGGTAGTATAAAATATTGCTTTTTTATAATACCATTTTGCTGAATCATAGTTTTGCTTTTTGCCATAGTAGGCTGCTATTCCTCCATAAAGAAGACCTATCTTATATTGATAAGGCGAATGTTGGTAATGATGCAATGACTTCTGGTAGTAATAAAATGCTGAATCAAGCATGTCTTTATAAAAGTAGGCAGTTCCTAAATCGCGTGAAGAAATACTTAGTATTTTTTCATTTTGTAACCTTTCTCCAATTTTCATTGCTTCAAATAAGTGTCTCTTTTCTTCATGGTATTGCCTCGAACGGCTGTAGAGACCTGCAATTTCATAATGGATCATACCTTCAATAGATTGACGCGCTTCTTCAGGACTTTTTGAAAACGAGAAATTGAAATAACCCCATCCGTTAGCTGAACTTGCTGGATCTTCGGCAATGCTTAATCCTTTCCTATATGCTTCAAGTGCTGCTGGTAAATTACCATTCCAGGATTGGCAATAACCAATCTGCTGATAAGCATCTGCTTCCCATATTTTTAAATTTAGTTTTTTTGCCAGCTCCAATTGGTTCTGGTGATACAGTAAAGCAGTTACACTATTTCCATCCTGATAGTAAAAACCAAGTAGCCGGTTAATTTTTAATAGTAAAGTATCGCTGGTGGCATTACTTAGTGCAGTCTTCAAACTATCAGAATAATTTTGAATATTTTGAGCTTGAGATAAAACAGGCAATAGGACCAAGAGAAAAATAGTTAATACTGATTTCATATTTAGCCTTTGGTATTTAGTAACTGTAAAGTAAATGTTGTCTCCTCGCCCTCTTTCGTTTCTACGGTTAACGCACCACCATGTGCTTTCACAATATCGTAAATTGTCTGAATCACTGATTTGCACTGATTTATGGATAGCACGGATTCCATACTATAGAACGAGTCTTTTAAAGGTAAGGCTTTTGCTGCCGAAGTTAATTAACAGTCCAACTTCAAGTCTGTAGGCTTTCAGGTAGTTCAAGACTTGAGCAAGATGAACATCTTCAAGCTCAATCACAGCCTTAAGTTCTACAAGCACCTTTTCTTCCACCACAAAGTCTGCCCTTCTGGTTCCAATGGGTTCATCGAGTTCTTTGTAAAATATTTCTTGCTCAATTTCTCGTTGGAATGAAAGACCTGCCTGTTTCAACTCCCAAGCCAATGCTCTTTGATAAATTACTTCCTGAAATCCGTTACCCAGGAACTTATGCACTTCAAAGGATGCTCCAATTATCTTTTCGGTGATGTCTTTATGCTTTAACTCAGCCATTGCATTAATCAGTGAAATCCTTTAATCCCTATAATCCGTGATTCAGACAAGGGGTAGCATCATGATAAACTCACTCCCTTTCCCTTCTCTCGTCTCCACCTTCAACTCCCCCCCATGCGCTTTCACAGTATCATAACTCAGGCTTAAGCCAAGACCCGTTCCTTGCCCGGTTGGTTTGGTGGTAAAGAAGGGTTGGAAGATTTTTTCTTTGATGGAATCTGGAATGCCGTTGCCGTTGTCTTTGACGGTGATTATAACTTTGCCATTTTCGTTTTTAGTGCTAATCGAAACTGTTGGTTCGTAATTGAGACTGGCTTCGACAGGCTCAGCCTGACACGCTTTGTGTTTTTCATTAACCACGTAAAAAGCATTGTTAATTAAATTCAAAACCACTCTGCCAATATCTTGTGGCACTACGTTGATTTTTGGAAGAGACAAATCAAAATCAGTTTCAAATTTTGCATTGAACGATTTGTCTTTGGCGCGAAGGCCATGGTAGGAGAGACGCAGGTATTCATCGCACAACGCATTGATGTCGGTGGGTTCTTTTGCGCCTGAACTACTTCTGGAATGTTGGAGCATGCCCTTGACGATGGCATCTGCACGTTTGCCATGATGATTTATCTTTTCCTGGTTATCAATGGCACTACGCGACAATACTTTTGCCTCGTTGTAATTTCCTTTTTCAATCTCTTCATTCAACTCCTGAAGCAATTCGGCATTTACTTCAGAGAAATTATTGACAAAATTCAAAGGATTTTGAATTTCATGAGCAATACCTGCAGTTAGCTCACCCAACGAGGCCATCTTTTCAGATTGTATGAGTTGGGATTGGGTGGACTTCAGTTCGGTATATGCCTTTTCAATTTCTCTGGCTTGTTCCAACTCTTTCTCTTTGGCTTCTGCCCTGGCTTTAGCCAGCAACCGATTACGTTGATAACGATACACAAAAAATATTCCTACAATAAATAAAATGCCATACATGCAATACGCCCACCAGGTAAGCCACCAGGGTGGAAAAATGGTAATTGATAATTGCTCTTCAGCATCCAGACCACTGCTGCTGTTGGCTGCTTTTATTTTGAAGGTATAGTTACCGGAAGGTACTTTGAAATAATTCACCTTTTCTCCGGGAGGAGCTGTTCGCCATTCTTCATCATAGCCCTCAAGTAAGTACTGTACTCTATCATTGGCATTATTTCTAAAATCTATTTCTGTAATGCCGATGGCAAAGTTACTCTCATTATATTCAAAATTGATTTCTTTTGTCTCATAAATAGATTGATTCAATGGGCCTTCGTTATCGGGTGTTAACTGCTGTCCATTCAACCAGAATTCAGTTATGTAAACCCTGGAAGTATCCATGAAGGTTTTCAGCTTGTCGGGATAAAAAGAATAATACCCAGAGATCTCACCAAGCAATATTTTCCCATCCGGTCTTCGGTAAGCTCTACTGTTATTAAAGAATAGTCCGGTGTTTACTTTATTGCCGCGACTATATTGAGTGATGTGCTCCCTGGTTGGATTTATTTTGATAAACCCATTCGATGAACTCAGCCAAAGATTATTATCTGGATCATCGATAATTGAAAAAATACCATCATCATATACCCGGACAAATTCATCAGATCCATTGTCTTGCTTGTACAACCCCTGGGCTGTGCATATCCATTTTACGCCATCAATATCTTTGAACAAACTACTAATTCTGTGCCCACTAAATAAGGGTACAAAGATTCCACTTTGGGTGTTGAACTTGTACAATGCATTGGCTACACCAACCCACAGATGATCCTGATCTTCTTCCAAAATGAACCTTGGAAAGCGTTCATTTAAATCGGTTTGTGATAAATTGGCCTGATAGCTCGTGAAGGTTTTAGTTTCCTGATCAAACTTTACAAGCCCGCCACCATTGGTGCCGAGCCACAAATTATTGTTAAAGTCTGCATAAATGGAAGAAATATTATCGGTAGATGAATTTGGATTGAAGTTGTATCGATAAGAAATAAATTCTCCTGTTATGGAATCAAACTGATTTAAGCCATTGGCAGTACCAATCCAAATGAGTCCGTCCCGATCCTTAGCAATAGAACGGATATTATCATTGCTAATACTTTTATCATTGGATGGATCATGCACGTATTTCGATACTTTCCCGGTTTTTGCATTTTCGCGTATCAACCCATTGTCAGTTCCAATCCATGAAATGGTTGGCGTTTCCTGAAAGTATACCTCCAGTCTTTTGTTCATGCGGGGGATCGAAGTATAAAAGGGGTCAACTTTGTAAAGGCCTGGCTGGGTACTGAGCCATATTAAACCATCCTTTGCCATGTAGATCCACCAGGATGTATTTTCGATGAAGGTTCCAGTTTCATCTGTATTGTTGCCGTAGTGCGTCACTTTCTGCGTATCCGGATTATATCGGTTGATTCCATTTGAATTGGAACCAATCCAGATTTGGTGATCAACATCTTCTGCTATGAAAGTAATCAGGTCAAAGCTTTCATTGAATGGTGGTCGACTAAGTTTGTCAGGATGCTTGGGGTCATAGGTATGTCTTGTGAATTTTCCACTTTCCCGATCCATGGTGTGCAATCCATCTCCTCCGGTACCAATCCAGAAATTTCCTTTGCTGTCTTCAAATATTGATCTTACATTATCATGAATAATGCTGCCGTCATCAGTTGGATCATGTAGATATCTTGTGAAAGTATCTTCACTCCTATTGAATCTGCACAAACCACCACTAAATGTACCAATCCACAAAGTGCCAGCGGCATCTTCATACAATGCTCTTACAATATTGAAACCAATATTTGTGGACTCTGAGTCATTACTAAGATAGTTATTAAACTTTCCATTTGTTTCATCCAATAAATCAAGTCCGCCATTGTTACCCACCCACAGATTCCCTAAGTGATCTCGAAGTATTGTCGAGACATAATCATCACTCAGACTTTCGGGGTCATTGTCATCGTGGCGATAATGAGTAAAAGTTTCTGTCAAAGGATCATATCGATCCAGGCCTTGACCGTAAAATCCAATCCATAATATGCCTGAAGGGTCTGCATAAAAACATTCAGGATAATAGCCACCGAGGGAGTTGGTATTAGCCGGATCATTTTTGAATTGTTTCAGGCTGCTACCATCATACCGGATAATGCATTGATTGGTTTCGTCCGAAAACCAAATGAATCCAAACTTATCCTGCGTAATGGCATTGATGGTACCTACTGGAACACCATTGGCTCCTGTGATTTTTTCGAATTTTAATTGACGCGTTTGCGCAAGACACTGGTCTGTCACACAGAAAAACAAAATTGAAATAAGCAGTATGGCGTATGTTTTCAAGTGCCCGGAATTTGAATGGTAATATAATAAATTATTACCTCAGCTCTTGTTGTCTATTTATTCGTGCGAATCAGCCTATGGGTAACGAAATAACAAACTGGCTTCCTTCAGCTTCCTTCGTCTCAACTTCAAGCTTACCTCCATGCGCCTTCACAATATCATAATTAGTCTGCACCACGGAAAACACTGATTTAAAGATTTCACTGATTTCATTCCCATAAGTTAATCCGTGGAATCATATAATCTGTACAAATCAGTGAATCAGACAATGGGCAACTCGATCACAAACTCACTCCCCTCACCTTGTTGTGATTCTACTTTTACCTCCCCACCATGCGCTTTCACAGTATCATAACTCAGGCTTAAGCCAAGACCCGTTCCTTGCCCGGTTGGTTTGGTGGTAAAGAAGGGTTGGAAGATTTTTTCTTTGATGGAATCTGGAATGCCGTTGCCGTTGTCTTTGACGGTGATTATAACTTTGCCATTTTCGTTTTTAGTGCTAATCGAAACTGTTGGTTCGTAATTGAGACTGGCTTCGACAGGCTCAGCCTGACACGCTTTGTGTTTTTCATTAACCACGTAAAAAGCATTGTTAATTAAATTCAAAACCACTCTGCCAATATCTTGTGGCACTACGTTGATTTTTGGAAGAGACAAATCAAAATCAGTTTCAAATTTTGCATTGAACGATTTGTCTTTGGCGCGAAGGCCATGGTAGGAGAGACGCAGGTATTCATCGCACAACGCATTGATGTCGGTGGGTTCTTTTGCGCCTGAACTACTTCTGGAATGTTGGAGCATGCCCTTGACGATGGCATCTGCACGCTTGCCGTGATGATTTATTTTTTCTTCATTGTCTTTGATATCTTTTGCCAGCGCTTTAGCATCTGAATAATTGCCCTTATCAATTTCTTGTTCTAATTCATCAGCCAATTCTTTGTTTACTTCCGAAAAATTATTTACAAAATTCAACGGGTTTTGTATTTCGTGTGCAATGCCTGCTGTCAGTTCGCCAAGGCTGGCCATTTTTTCGGATTGGATAAGTTGTGCTTGGGTGGATTTCAATTCAGTATACGCTTTTTCAACCTCCCTTGCGTGTTCCAATTCTTTTTCCCTGGTTTCGGCTTTGGCCTGATCCAGTACACGCTTACGCTGAATCCGATCCACGATTACAATACCACCAATAAACATAAATCCATACAAACCATAGGCCCACCAGGTTTTATACCAGGGTGGTAATATTTGTACATCAATTTTCTTTTCTACCCAAACTCCGTTGCCACTGCTTGCGGTCCTTATCTTAAATGTATAAAACCCCGCTGGCACTTTCATGTATGTAATTTTCTCTTCTGGTCGCGCTTCTCTCCATTCCTGATCATAGTTCTCTAACATGTAGTAGAGACTTTCTTTGTCCGTTGCCCGATAATCTACTTTGGCGAAGCTTAACGAGAAACTATTTTGTTCATAGTTGAGTGTAAGTTCTTTCGTTGCAAAGGTAGATTCCCCTAACGAACCTTTATGGGAAGGAGTAATTAATTGTGAACCAATCCAGAAGTTACTAAAATATAACCTGGCGGTATCCTCAGGGAACTTTAGCAATTCGGGCATGATGCTATAGTAGCTACCTTTTGCTAGAGTAAACATCAAATCGTTGTTTGGGCCTTTATAGGATTTCCCAAAAAGGGTATTGGCTGCAATCCCGTTCTCTGGACCGTAGGTGATAATTTGATTTCGATCATCACTGATCTGGTAGATAATGTTTTCCGCTGTCACCCATAAATTTCCCAATTCGTCTTCAAGCAGCGATGAAATTCTGCCTTCGATGGAATGCTTCTTAAAAGCATTAATTTCCTGACTGAAGTAATAGAGGCCACTCCTGGTGCTTGCCCATAGTACATTCTCTTTATCCCTAAGAATCTGATCAACGGTCAGTCCGGTGAGGTAGGAATCAATCTTTTTGGTTTTCCAGTCATATCTTATAATGCCAGCATTGAATAATCCTATCCAAAGCTTTTGTAGACTATCTTCTGCGATGCAAAAGACGCGATCACTATTAAATTCTTCACCACCCAGGCTGTACCAGGTAAAAGAATTTTTTATCCGATCGTACAAGGCTAATCCGCCAAAAGTGCCTATCCATAAATTATTTTCACTATCCTCCAGGACGCTGTATATGTTCCAGCGATAAGAATTAGAAGATACTTCAGCGTGGGTTAAGTATCTGGTGAATGAATTATTTTCAGGATTGTATTTATTAAGCCCATTATCAGTGGCGATCCAAATTACTCCTTCATGATCTTTAGCCAACATTCTTACATTGTTGTTACTCAGGCTCGATTCATTTTTTAGATCGCTGGTGAATTTCTGGGTGGTTCCATGCTTCTTGTCTTTTCTCGTCAACCCGTCATTGTTTCCCACCCATACTACGTGTGGAGATTCCTGATAAATTAATGCTACATTTTCTTCAATTTTATTAATGGTGTTGAGGTAGGAGTCGATTTGAAAAAAACGACTGTTGACAGACTCTGTCGATAACCAAAGTAAACCATCTAACGTAGATTTGATGGCCCAGATTGAATTACCAAAATCTTTACGATAATCAACCAGCTGATGAGTTAACGGGTCATACTGGCTGACTCCTTCAATTAATGAACTGAGCCACAGTTTATTTGATTTATCTTCAGCGATACTGGTAATCAAACTTCCTAAAATTGGAGCATTTGCCAGCGGGCCGTTTGTAATTTCACCTGGTCTTTCAAATGTTCCATGATCTCTATTCATCTTGTGTAAACCACCACCGGTGCCTACCCAAAAATTCCCTTTTGAGTCTTCAAATAAAGATCTGATTTTATTACTGTTAAGACTTTTTGGATTGTCCGGGTCATTCACATATCGCGTGAACGTTCCTGTAGTTTTGTCCAACTTGTTTAACCCGCCTAATGCATCATTACTGTATTCCCATCCGGTACCCACCCAAATTGTTCCCACTCGATCTTCATATAGTGATCGGATAACCGCATTGCTAAGACTGGTATCGTCTAGTGAATCCGACTTGTAATGGATAAACTTTCTATTGTTTTTATCAAACATATCCAATCCATCAAAATGCCCAATCCAGACATTACCAAGATGGTCGGTCAGCACTTTTGATATACGATTATCCCCCAAACTTTCAACATTGCCCGGGATATGGCGAAAGTGTTCAAATGTGTTTTTATTAGGGTCAAAATGATCCAGCCCATTTCCCATAAACCCAATCCAAAGTGTACCATCATTGTCCAATGTGAGTGATTCAGGACGATATCCACCCATGGAGTAGGGGTCATTGGGCTTGGCTTCATCATAAGAATACGATTTCATCGTACTGCCATCATAGCGAATGATGCGCCTATTGGATTGATCAGCCAGCCAGATGAAACCATTTTTATCCTGAACCATGTCAATGATTTTTCCGAGCTTGATTCCGTTCGTGCCAGGGATGACAGAAATTTTTATATTCTGAGTTTGAGCTTCTGATTCAATGGTGCAAAAGATGCCCGAAAGCAGAAAAGATAGTATAGTAAGTTGTTTCATGATGATAAATTCAAAAATGATAATCTAATCAAGAAACTATATTCAGTATAATCCATGAATCAAATTATGGGTAGGTGGATAACAAACTCACTTCCATGATTTTCCTTCGAGTCTACTTTGAATTCTCCACCATGCGCCTTTACAATATCATAACTTAAACTTAAGCCAAGACCTGTTCCTTGCCCGGTTGGTTTGGTCGTAAAGAAAGGCTGGAAGATTTTATCCAATACTTTTTGAGGAATGCCATTGCCATTGTCTTTAACGCTCACCAGTATTTTGTCATCCATTTTTTTTGTCGAAACAATTACTTCGGGTTCGTAGCCATCGGGGTGTTGTTTCTTCTTTTCTGTGACAGCGTAGAAGGCGTTGGTAATTAAATTCAAAATCACCCGGCCGATATCCTGCGGTACCACATTTACTTTGGGCAAGGCAGGGTCAAGGTGAGTTTCATATTTTGCATTGAACGATTTGTCTTTCGCGCGGAGGCCATGATACGCCAATCGCAAATATTCATCGGCCAGGGCATTGATATCAGTAAGTTCTCTAACACCACTGCTGCTTCGCGAATGTTGCAACATTCCTTTCACAATGCCATCGGCCCGTTTGCCATGGTGCAGAATTTTTTCAAGGTTGGATGATATATCATTTAATAACTGATCTTCTTCCGAGTCAGCACTTCCATCCTGCGTCTTTTGTCTTATGTCTTGTATCTCTCTGATAAGTTCGTTACTCACCTCCGAAAAATTGTTCACGAAGTTTAATGGATTCTGAATTTCATGCGCGATGCCTGCAGTGAGTTCACCAAGGCTAGCCATTTTTTCGGACTGGATGAGTTGTGATTGGGTGGCCTTCAATTCAGTCAGGGCATGGTCAACACTTTTCTTGGCTTCTTCTAATTGCTTGAAGTCTTCATAGCGGGCATAGGCAATAGAGAATGAATCGGCCAACGATTTGGCTGACTCAAATGCTTCGTTTGTCAATGGTTCTGCATTACCCACATACAACATGCCCTGTTTGAAAGGAACAAAGTGAAGATGGAGTGATTCGGGTGCGCTGGTAGCTCCCTGGTAGTTTTGCGAATCCTGAAGTTGCCCCAGCTTCACCATCGTTTGCATGTTCTCCAGAAACTGTTCCTGATTCCAGTGGGTTTTGTATGGCAACTGTTTTAGCCAATTTGCCATTACGTTTTTTGTAAGTTCTGTACTATCTGATGGTAAATTGATAACACCTAATGACCGGCCATCAGGTGCGGATAAGAATGCGCGAACACTATTG
>JAHEMS010000520.1 GCA_024643595.1 Bacteroidota bacterium | reverse complement strand
GATAAACTTACCCTCATTGATGCGAAGGATATTTTACCCAGTGGAGAGGTTTTCAGTGGACCGGAAGAGTTAAAGAAAATATTGCGTTCTAAAGAAGATGAATTCGCACGTAATCTTTCAGAGAAAATGTTTATCTATTCCACCGGTCGCAACGTGGGTTTTACGGATGAACTTTTCATTCAGCGGCTGGTGAAAAATTTAAAACAGAACCGCTTTGGTCCGGAGAAATTCATTACGGAACTTGTGCAACTCGATCCATTCCGTTATAAGGTGAATGACAAGGGGGAACGATTTATTTTAGCTAGTAATTAACAATTAACCGATTGTAAAAATAATGAGCAGCAGCAAGTGGCATATATCTCGCAGACGAATGCTTAGAGGATTGGGCGCAAGCATCGCGTTACCGTTTTTGCAGTCGATGGTACCGCCTGGAATGAGTGAATACAATATGGGAAAGCGTCCGATACGTTTTGCCGCTATTTATATGCCCAATGGGGTTAATAAACATCACTGGTCCCCAACCGGAACGGGGTCAAATTTTGAACTTTCAAAAACGTTACGACCATTGTCTACTGTAAAGCAGGATATCATCGTATTGAACGAACTGATGAACAAGGGTTCTATTTTCCCTGGTGCAGAAGGGCACTTTGCCAAGACTGCCAACATTATGACGTGCAGGCCTATTCTTAAAACATTGGGTGAAAATATCAATAGTGGGGGCATCTCCTTTGATCAACTTATTGCACAACAAAAAGGGCAGGACACATTATTTGATTCGTTGCAATATGGTACAGAACGAGTTAATTCTGGTATTTGTGGTGCCACAGGTTTCACACGACTTTATGCGGCCAGTATTTCATGGAAATCGCCTACACAGCCATGCACGAGAGAAATTGATAATAAGATGGCCTTTGATCGGTTATTCGGACGTTTTGTTCCGAATGCAAAACGGCGTGATCAAACCTGGAAACAAAGTGTGCTCGATGTAGTAATGGATGATGCCAAAGATCTTCAGCGAAGACTGGGAAGAGCTGATCAAGATAAGTTGGTTGAATATCTTGAATCGATCAGGTCATTGGAAAAACGAATCGACAATGAGGATAAGCTAAAAGCTTTTGAGCAACAGATTACACCAAAAATGCGGAAGGAGTTAGAAGGACTTAATCTTCGGATAGATGAATACAATGAAAAGTACGTTGGTGTAGATGCCACAGAGAAATTACATCAAATGCTCGACATCATGGCATTGGCTTTCTGGAGTGATGCCACCCGCGTAATTAGCTATATGTTTGGCAATGCCGCCAGTGGTCGTAATTTTTCATTTTTGCCTGGGGTACAGGGAAGCCATCACCAGATATCTCATCATCAAAACTTGCCCGGTGCATTGGAAGAGTATAGGAAGATCAACGAATTTTATGTGGCGCAGTATGCCTATTTTCTGGAGAAGCTCAAGAGCATCCCGGATGGAGAAAGCAACTTGCTTGATAATTCTATGATTATGTTCTGCTCTGGCCTACGAGATGGCAATTCCCATTCCGCGATTAACCTTCCAATTATCGTAGGGGGCAAGGCGGGAGGTGCATTTAAAACCGGACAGAATCTTACGTTTAGAGAAAAAACACCGCTGGCTAATCTTTATCTTTCGATGGCCCATGTCTTAAATATGCGATTAGAGAATTTTGCCGATAGTACGGGAGAGTTGAATGAGATGTACTCATAAATACTAATATTGATTTTTCTGCTTCGTAACTCTCATTTCTGAATTGAATTATGAAATGTCTTAAATTCACATTTCTTTCTTTGTTAATTTCGACAGCGTTATTCGCTCAGTCATCACTTCCTCGAAGTACACCTGAAGCTGAAGGCGTTTCATCACAAGGTATTATTAGCTTTCTGGATGCAGCGGCTAAAACCGATCACGAGTTTCACAGTATCATGATTTTGCGACACGGAAAAGTGGTAGCTGAAGGATGGTGGAACCCATATCGGCCCGATCTCAAGCATACGATGTACTCACTGAGCAAGAGTTTTACGGCAACAGCTGTGGGCTTTGCAGTATCTGAAAAGAAACTATCGGTGGAGGACAAAGTTATTTCTTTCTTTCCAGAGGTTGCACCGTCATCCATTAGTCCCTATTTGAAAGAATTGAGCATCAAACATTTGCTATCAATGAGTGTAGGGATGCAGCCCGATCCTTCGAATAAGATCAGGGTAAAGGATAATTGGGCAAGAGCATTCCTTTCAACCACAATCGTCAACGAACCTGGATCTAAGTTTCTCTATAACTCAGCAGCTACTTATATGCTCAGTGCAATCGTGCAAAAAGTTACCGGACAAAAAATCATCGACTATTTAACCCCACGATTATTTCAGCCACTTGGCATCAGCGGGATTGATTGGGAAGTTGACGGAGAAGGCATCAACACAGGTGGTTGGGGCCTTCGATTGAAAACAGAAGATATGGCCAAATTTGGTCAGTTGTTTCTTCAAAAAGGTAAGTGGGGTGGTCGGCAGGTTCTTCCTGCTGCCTGGGTGGAAGAAGCTTCTACCATGAAGATCATGCAGAACCCACAGGCTACCCAGGCGCAAAAAGATTCGAGTGACTGGTTACAAGGATATGGCTACCAGATGTGGCGCAGCCGTAACAATTCTTATCGTGGTGATGGTGCATATGGACAATACATTTTGGTATTACCGCAATTAGATGCTGTCATTGCCATCACCTCAGAAACTGCAAAC
>JAHEMS010000519.1 GCA_024643595.1 Bacteroidota bacterium | reverse complement strand
TGCACCTACTGGTTGATCAGTTGTCGCGGTCTCCGAAGAACCCGATTGCTGACCACATGAGAATACAATAAAAGCCAATATGGGTAATAAAACCTTTTTCATATGTTTTAATTTTAGTAAGTGAATAGTTTCGTTTTGGTTTCTAAGTAGAAATGATCAGGGTTATTGCTCCCCATCATTTTGACGCATGAATTCCAAAATATCTCTGGCATCACCAATAGATACATTTTGATTAGGCATGCGAGTGAGGCAAAGCTCGAGGAGTTTTTGCGCTTCGGGATCCTGCTCCAACATTACTTCGATATTCAAAACCATATTCATGATCCACTCTGGCTTGCGTGTTTTCGTCACACCCAACCACCCTGGACCAACTACACGTTGATCGGTAAGTTTATGACATGCCGAACATTTCATTTCATAAATGGCTTTCCCTCGATTTACCCGATCCAACTCAAGGGGGTTATGCAGGTTAACATTTTTTATTTGCCCAATACCTTTAGTAGGATCGGCTACTGCAGCAACCGGATTTTCATCCTTGTTAGCGGCATCCTCACTCGGCTTTCCCGGATTGCAGGCAAAGAAAAGAAGGATAGTGGCGGAAAATAGAATCACTTTTGTCATAGTTTTTAGTTTTAATCAAGCCCTAATTCTGGTTCGTTTAATTACCTTAAAATTAGACCCAAGTGAAACACTCCATTATGATTCAAATCATAACAACAAAGTGATCTTTATCAGTGAAAAACCTGACTATTTGTATAAATAATTGAAATAGGGGGGTAAGGCAAGGATGGGGAACCCTTATATCATAATCTTGTGATCCTGAATTTGAAGCTTGCCTGTTTCTTCCATCCGTTTAATTGTCCGTATCACAGTTTCAACTCTCATACCACTCATATCGGCAAGTTGTTGCCGCGTGAGCGGAACCTGAAATGGTTGCTCTGAAACTGGTGCTTTTGATTTTAAGTAACCTAATAAGCTATTGATTCGATGCTCAGGATCATAAAATGATATTTCAGAAAGGATCATGCTTTTATATTTCAATCGCTCACATAAAATCCGATCAAGTTCGACATGTATTTCAAAGTGATCTTTTAGCAAATCCAAAAACCGATCCTTTGGAATTCTCAGCAACTTAGAATCAATCAGTGTTGTGGCCGTTCCAGGATAAGGGAAATCACAAAATAATGGAGGTTCGCCAAAACTATCGCCCTGGTAAAAAAGCCCAAGAATAAATTCTTTTCCATCCAGACTGTAGGTCACCATTTTAACTACACCTTCCTCAACCTGGTAGAAAAAATTGGCTTCATCCCCTTCATGAAATAGCATCTCGTCCTTCTTTAAAGACAAGAGGGAGGCGCCATATTGGAGAGCAATATTCTTTTTTATCAAACTCACTTTTTCTTTTTGTCGTCAAAAAGCATGCGTACAGAAGGACCATAGGTATCGTCAAACTGACCTGATTTCAAACTCCATAAAAACGCCCCCAAAAAGATCAGGGCCACAGTCAGGCTAATACAAATCAAGGCGATAATTATATTCATGATCTTACTATTTTTTGACTCACTAAATTTACAGCTAAAGTTGAAAATCCCACCACAGTTATACTGGAAATGGGCATTAATATCGCAGCCACCAAAGGCGTTAAATGTCCGCTTACTGCAAATGACAATGCAATGATGTTGTAGAAAAACGATATACCAAAACTAATTTTTAAAATAGTGGTGGCAGAATGTCCCAGGGATATGAACTTGTAAATGTATTTTAATTTACTTCCTTCCAAAATCCCATCACAGGAAGGCGTAAATACACCCGTATCATCGGTAATTGCTACCCCAACATTACTTTGTTTCAAAGCACCGCTATCATTCAATCCATCACCCAACATCAGCACCTCGTAGCCCGCGGATTGGAGAGAATGGACAAATTCCAGTTTATCATGCGGATTTTGATTAAATAATAGAGTTGAATTGCCAGGAAATATCTTTTTCATTCGATCAAGATCAGCGTCAGAATCTCCTGAAAGCATGGCCACCTTCATTGAACCAAATGAATTCATCAAATCATCAATTCCTTCACGCACTGTTGTTTCGATTTTAAAATATCCACGTATCTGACTATCGATTGAAACAAAAACCTTGGAGGAGATTTCAGGCAATATTCCTTCATATTTTATATAATCAGCAGAACCTACCTGGATATAGCGTCCTTCTATTATTCCCTGAATACCACGTCCCGGTTTTTCGAAAAAATCAGTCACCCCATACGTAGAATTACTTTTAATTGATTTCGTGATCAAATTGCTGAGCGGATGCGTGGATGATGAAGTTAAAACCTTCACCCAACTCAATTCATGATCATCTATTACTCCAATAAATTCCAGTTTTGAAGCGCCATAAGTAACTGTTCCGGTTTTGTCAAAAACTATAGTATTTATTTTTGAGAGTCGTTCAATCACATCTGCATTTTTCAAATATAATCCATGACGACCAAACACGCGCAGCATGTTTCCGTAGGTAAATGGAGCAGATAATGCCAGCGCACACGGACATGCCACCATCAATACTGCTGTAATTACCAACCACATCTGTGAGGGATCCGTGATATACCAAAACAAAGCTGTAATCAAAGCAATACCCAATACTGCCCAGGTAAATATTTTGGCCGTTTTATCAATTATTTTTCTGTATTGACTCTCCTCTGATTTTTGAAAAACCTCCTTGTTCCACAAACTGGTAAGAT
>JAHEMS010000518.1 GCA_024643595.1 Bacteroidota bacterium | reverse complement strand
TTTGGATCAAGCTTTACACTAATCTCAGTGCTTCCTCCAACAATCTGGGTGATCATTTTCGCAGAACCCGGAGCAAGGCTTACTCCCATCATCGCATGCCCCGTATTAAAAATTAAGTTTTCGATTTGGTTTGAACGTCCAATGTAAGGCAACCCATCTGGTGAACACGGTCGGAAACCATACCATACTTCTTCTTTTTTTGGCATGGCTACATTCATCTCCGGATAAAAATTCTTTATAGAGTCAACTATCCCCTTCACACGATTCATATTAATCGTTGGATCATTACCACAAATCTCCATCGTTCCACCAAAGCGTAATGAATTTCCCATGGGGGTAACCGCAACACGGGATTCTAAAAATATAGAAGGGATACGTGTATTCTTCTCAACTTCAGGTAATGTAAAACTATATCCCTTTCCTGCTTGCATAGGTAAATTGATTTTTAATTGCTTAGACAATTCCCCCGACCAACTGCCCGCACACAACACAACTTCATCAAACTGAAATTCTTCATTCGATGTCTCAACGGATTTGATTTTATTTTGCTCCACCACAAAATCACGCACCGTGCAATCATTTTTAAAAATCACTCCCACCTCTTTCAAATGGGTTAGTAATCCATTCATCAATACCTGTGGTGTCATATGCGCATCCCCAGGATATAAAACACCTCCTCTTACAGTAACTTTCACATCAGGCTCTAATGCTTGCACTTCCTGCGGTGATAATACTTTTGCTATAACACCACTCGCATTCGCGATTTCAGCAATCTCAATTTCTTCTTTCTCGGTTTCAGCTTTTTGATAAAGCATCAATAATCCCCTTTCGTGATACTCAAAATCAAAAGGAAGTTCAGTCGATAATTCAGCATAGGCACTTCGACTCAGCAAACTTAAATCGCGCAATACAGGAATGGATTCTTCAACATGCTTCGTATTTGCATTCCGATAAAAATGATATCCCCATTTTGCCAACTCCAAACTCAGTCGTGGCTTTACATAAAAAGGACTCGTTGCATCAAACATCCATCGAAAACCTTTTGCCATCATGCCCGGTGCCGCCAACGGAATAATATGGCTCGGTACGATCATCCCAGCATTTCCGAAAGAACATCCTTCTTGAAAATTCCCCTTATCCAAAACCGTAACGTGATGCCCCGCTTTGGTTAAATAGTACGCTGTACATAGGCCAACGATACCCCCACCGATTACTCCAATTTTCATATAGGATATTGGTTTTTAGATGTGGGATTGATAGCGTACCCATTTAAATATTCTGCTTCAGGTTCGTGGGCAGAAAAATTCTTGTTGTGATCTCGGTTGAGTGTCACAAGAATGAGGCGATCACTTTTAATTTTTAACTTCATCTTTACTACTCCGCTATTCTCAATACTATTTACTTCTATATCACCTGAAATCCATGTGCATACGGATCGTCATCATCAATGATAATTGTATTGTAACCGGTTACGCGCGCCCAACCTTCTATACTCGGAATGATGGCTGGCTTTCCATCTAATGTTGTTGTCGCTTCTACTCGACCAATAAACTTGGACCCAATAATACTTTCATGAACAAACGGCTCTCCTACTTTTAGCTTTCCTTTTGCAAACCATTGTGCCAAACGTGCAGAGGTTCCTGTTCCACAGGGCGAACGATCAATTGCCTTGTCTCCATAGAATACTGCATTCCGTGCAGTAGACGTTGGATCAATTACTTTACCCGTCCAGAGAATATGACTGCACCCATTGATGGTAGGGTTTTCAGGATGAACAAATTGGTAGCTCTTGTTAATGTTATCACGCAACACACGACTCCAACTAATCAATTGATCGGCAGTATAATTTTCAATTCCTGAAAAATTCTTTTGCACGTCAACAATCGCATAGAAATTTCCACCATAGGAAACATCCATGATGAGTTCACCTAAATCCGGACAATGCGCTATTACATTTTCTTGTGCTAAATATGATTTTATATTTTTCAGTTTTACGGAAGTAACTTTCTTTCCTTCTTGCAGGTAGTCAATCTCTACCAATCCTGCTGGCACTTCCAGACGAAGTTTACCCGGAACTTTTGGCACCACAAGACCTTGCTCAATCGCGATAGTAACGGTGCCGATAGTACCATGTCCACACATTGGAAGACACCCGCTCGTTTCAATAAACAACACCCCAATATCATTGGCTGGATCAGAAGGTGGATACAAAATGCTTCCACTCATCATGTCATGACCACGCGGTTCAAACATCAATCCTTTTCGTATCCAATCGTATTCTTTCAGAAAGTGTTGACGCTTTTCACTCATGTTTCGTCCTTCCAAAATAGGCCCACCACCAGCTACCAGCCGGACAGGATTTCCGCATGTATGCGCGTCAATACAGAAAAATGTTTTAGTCATCACTTATAATAGAGTATTAGTCATTAATGCTGGGCAAAAAGTTTCCAGTCACCAGTTGCCGGTTACCCGAAACTGGTAACTAGCAAAAATCTCTACTTTTTCCACTCCTCATTATACAGTCTGGAAATCCCTAATGGATTCCCTTCCTTTAATTCATCCGGCAACAAGGCATCCGGGAAATTCTGAAAACAAACGGGGCGTACAAAACGCTTGATCGAATCACGACCCACCGCAGTAAACCGTGAATCCGTTGCTGATGGAAATGGACCTCCGTGCTGCATCGCTGGACAAACTTCTACTCCAGTGGGAACACCATTAATAATAATCCGACCTGCCT
>JAHEMS010000517.1 GCA_024643595.1 Bacteroidota bacterium | reverse complement strand
CTTCAGTATAGATGAAGGCCAAAATCATCATGATAAAAATAGCGGCCACCGATCGCACAACATGCCATCTCAGTTCTTCAAGATGATCCAGAAATGCCATTTCTTTTTCTTCGCTCATAATATTAAATCCTATATAAAAACTCCGCTGTCAAGCGGAGTAAATCTTTTCAATGCCTTATAAATACAATGGAAACTTTTTCATCATGTTGTTCACTTTGCGCTTCACGGCTTTAAGATGTTTCACGTCTTCTGGTTTTTGAAGGGCCTCATCAATAAGATCCACAACTTTCATCACGTCTTTTTCTTTCAGCCCACGGGTAGTTATGGCGGGTGTTCCGATGCGCATGCCCGAAGTAACCATCGGTGATTGCGTATCAAAAGGCACCATGTTTTTGTTGATGGTGATATCTGCCTGAATCAACGCTTCCTCCGCAATTTTACCGGTCAGTTTTTTCGAACGAAGGTCGATCAACATCAAGTGATTATCTGTACCGCCTGAAATAATTTTATAACCTTTCTCCACGAAAGCAGTGGCCATGGCTTTTGCATTTTTGGCAACCTGAACCACATACTCAAGATATTCATCACTCAAGGCCTCACCAAAGGCAATGGCTTTGGCGGCAATCACGTGCTCAAGTGGACCGCCTTGTGTGCCGGGGAATACACCTGAATCTAATATTGACGACATCCTGCGCAATTCGCCTTTCGGGGTTTTTAAGCCAAAAGGATTGTCGAAATTCTTTCCAATCATAATCAATCCGCCTCTGGGGCCGCGAAGGGTTTTGTGTGTAGTAGTGGTTACAATATGGCAATGCTCCATCGGGTCATTCAACAATCCACGGGCAATAAGTCCGGAAGGATGCGATATATCTGCCAATAACAATGCCCCTACACTATCTGCAGCAGCACGTAATTTGGTATAATCCCAATCGCGACTGTAAGCAGAAGCACCGCAGATAATCATTTTTGGTTTTTCACGTTGCGCAGTTTCAAGCACTTTATCAAAGTCGATCAAGCCTGTTTCCTGCTCTACCCCATAAAATGAGGGCTGATATAATTTACCTGAAAAATTTACGGAAGATCCATGTGTGAGGTGACCACCATGCGATAAATCAAATCCTAAAATTTTATCGCCAGGCTTAAGGCAAGCGAGCATTACAGCTGCGTTTGCCTGTGCTCCTGAGTGGGGCTGTACATTGGCCCATTCAGCACCAAAGAGTTCCTTGATCCGATCAATCGCCAATTGCTCTACTTCGTCCACCACCTCGCAACCGCCATAGTAGCGCTTGCCGGGCAGGCCTTCTGCATATTTATTGGTGAGCACCGAGCCCTGGGCTTTCATTACTTGCAGCGAAACAAAATTCTCGGAAGCAATGAGTTCTATACCATGTTCCTGGCGCTGTTTTTCTTTTTCGATGAGGTCAAATACGAGTTTGTCGCGTTTCATATGGATTGAATCTTCAGTTGTAAATCGTGTATTAACAAAGGGGGACCTGAAATCAGGTGTCAAAAATAGATATTATCACCTTAATGGTTAGGAATAAATTGATAAAAAACGCGCCTAAACGATAGCAACATTAGCGTTAACCGATGATTAAGGCTTCATGCCAGGCGCAGCAAAATTTTTAGAAGCATCATCAATCACCAAAACCCAATCATGACCATAACCGGTAGTTGGAGGAATGAACTCCTGTTGCGGCTTTTTCTCAAACTTTCCAATCTCTTTAACTTCGCCATTGCGGGGATTGTACCAATAAGCAATGATTTCTTTCCTTGAAATTTTGGAAGTATTCACCACAATTGATTTGCCCTGTGCTGAATAGACAAAAATGTAATCATTTCCGCGTGTTGCCTGCATGTGATCATTTGCTCCAAGTGCATTGGTGATCAGCGATTGATCGGGAACACGCTCAAAGAACGGACGGGACTCAATCAGTTGCCGTAAAAACTTCATCTGACTTGCACCGGGCAAATCCATTGCAACATACCAGGGATAATGAGGCCCATTTACTGGTGTGCGGTTTGAAGCATTCATTTGCCAGATATCATGACAACCGTAGGTGTGACCAAAGGCTCCCGCAAACACATCGATGTAGGCAGCCTTGCGCACATCATAAGCGCTGGAGGTACCATTTTCGGTGGCGTTGAAACAGACGGGATGATCTTCATAAATGGGTTCTCCATCCACCACGGGCTTGGTGGGCTTCAGGTTGTAGGCATATTCCATTCGATCCCATAAATTAGTCTCACGACAGTGGCCAGTTTGAAACATGTTGAAGTCGAGCCAGGCATCGTTGTGAAACCATTTGGCAGAGCCGCCTTCATTTACTCCATTGGGTTGCGGATGAAACGTCATCAAGGCTTTATTATTTCCTCCCACACCTTCAGCAATTCCTTCTGCCATCGCACGCCAGATTGCTACATCGCTATCATTACGGGGATTGCGGTCTCCTCCTAAAATCCAAATAATATTTTTTTGGTACTTGTACCGATTGCCAATCCACTGGCCATAGATTTTTGCATTGATGGTGTTAAAAATTTCCGGACCCATTCCCCATCGATCCTTGAAGACCTTATCACCCCAGGTGGGCAATAGTCCAACGTACAATCCTAATTGTTCTGCTTTGCGGATGATATAATCAACGTGTTGAAAATAGGCTTCTCGTGGTTTGGCGGGATCATCATTTTCCAACGGGATTTCACCATAAAAATTTGGATCATGTAATCCATCCATCTCGGCC
>JAHEMS010000094.1 GCA_024643595.1 Bacteroidota bacterium | reverse complement strand
ATGATGGCTCAACGCACCATAGCCGGCACACGAATCGATGCGATCGATGTTTCCGCTGATGATTGCCTGCAGGCGATAGAAAATGTTGCTTCCTCTCCCTGGCCTGAAAAAATTGCTATCAATAATGTTGCGCTTCAGCACTTTAAATCCGAACCATATGATTTAATCGTCAGCAATCCTCCTTACTTTATCGACAGCGCCAAACCCCCAAAAGAGGGCAGGGTAAGAGCAAGACACACAGCATCATTATCTCCACTGGATTTGCTGGATCATTCCAGACGATTATTAAGCGATAACGGCAAGCTATGTCTCATACTCCCCACTACAGAAGCAAACCGATTTATCGATCTGGCTACAAGATCCGGCTGGTATTGTGGAAGAACCTGTGAATTTCGTGCTCGAGCCAGTAAACCTGTTGAGCGTCTGCTTTTTCAATTGCTATTACATTATCAGGAACCCAGGAAAGAATCGATAACACTTTATGATCAGGGTGATCAATGGACAAACGAGTATAAATTCCTGACGAAGGATTTCTATTTGAAAATATAGTCTTTTGAAAGGCTGTTTTTCCATTTATCAAATTATACTCTCCTGGTTATTTCCGTTACTTATATTTGGCCGCTCAATCTTGCTATCTAGTGGTTAAACCTTTTTTACTCTTCATTGCCTTGGTAGCAAGCCTCCAACTCCTGGGGCAATCCAGCATCACGATAAAAAGAAGCTCAGGTAAAATCACGTTGGATGGAATCCTTGATGATCCCGGATGGCAATTCACAGAGGTTGCCTCTCAATTTCATCAATTCTTCCCCTATGATTCATCCCTTGCCAACGCGCAAACAGAAATCAGGCTTACCTATGATGAACATTTCATCTATCTGGGAGCCAAGATGTTTAACAATGGACCAAGAAAATATGTCACCCCCTCCCTAAGAAGAGATTATCGTGGTGAAGCTAACGATGGCATATCCGTTGTGCTTGACACCTTCAAAGACAGGACAAATGCATTTGTTTTTGGAGTTAATCCTTTTGGCGTTCAAAGGGAAGGCCTTGTGGTAAACGGCGGAGTTATCGGCAAGGAAGATTTTACGCTAAACTGGGATAACAAGTGGTATTCGGCCACTAAGATTTATGATGATTTCTGGATTGCTGAAATGGCAATTCCATTCAAAACAATTCGCTTTAAAGAAAACCTGTCCAGCTGGAATATAAATTTCTATCGGGTTGATAGCGAGCATGCCGAACGTTCAACCTGGTCTCCTATCCCACGTAACTTTGACATTGTCAATCTGACTTTCAATAAGGAATTGATATGGGATAAACCCCTTGAAAAACCTGGAAGTAATGTATCTGTTATTCCATATGTTGCTGGTAATTCTCAACGAAACTTTGAAAAAGGAACACCTGCTGAATCGAAAATGCAACTTGGGGGAGATGCCAAAATTGGGATAGGTCCAGCCATCAATCTCGATCTCACGGTCAATCCAGATTTCTCACAGGTAGAAGTAGATGAGCAGGTGACTAACCTTGATCGGTTTGAAATTTTCTTTCCCGAACGAAGGCAATTCTTCCTGGAGAATGCCGATCTGTTTGCCAACTTCGGAATGGAAGGAACCCGCCCTTTTTTCTCCCGGCGAATTGGCGTTGCCCGAGACTCATCGACAGGGCAAAATATTCAAAACCCAATTTATGGTGGCGTCAGGTTAAGTGGGAAAATTAATAACAATACACGAATCGGATTTTTAAATATGCAGGCCGGTGAAGACGAAAAAATAAATCTACCGTCTACGAATTACACCGTGGCAACGGTGCAACAAAAAGTATTTGCCCGATCCAATATTGGTGTGATTCTGATTAACAAACAGGCGTTTCAGGATTCAATTGGGGGATCCTTTACTCGAAAGCCAGAGAATTACTCAAGAGTAGCTGGCCTCGATTACAATCATTATTCAAAGGATAATCGCTGGACCGGGAAGGCGTTTTATCATCACTCATTTGATGAAACCAAAAGAGATTCAACTTTTGCCTATGGTGGGTTTATCAACTTCAACACCCTGAAATGGAATGTAAACATGTTAACCAGAAGTGTAGGATCTCATTATAATCCAGAAGTAGGATTCGTAAAACGAATCAATATCCGGGAACTTGCCTCCACCACGTATCGTAACCTCTATCCTGATCACGGAATAGTTCAAAACCATGGTCCGGGATTCGAATTTGATATGCTGGGTAATGACACCTATGGCTTTCTGGATTGGGATTATAATCTTTTATACCGAATACGATTTAAAAGCACCGCCTTATTTAATTTTCGATTAAGAAGAGAGTATACCTATTTGTTTACACCTTTTGACCCCAGCGGCACAGGAGGGTTGGTATTGGATCCCAATACCTCTTACAAAAATTATTTAATCATTGCCACCTTCACCTCCAATGCACGCAAACGCTTCTTCGTAGATTTGACGACACGCTCTGGCGGATATTATAATGGAAATAGAATCAATTTTATAGGAATATTTACATACCGATATCAACCCTGGGGATTTACCTCACTCAATTTCAGTTATAATCACATACGACTTCCCGCTCCCTATAATGATTCTGATCTCATCCTGATTGGCCCACGCTTTGATTTTACCTTTTCGCGCAAGGTGTACTGGACCACGTTTGTTCAATACAACAGTCAGATCAATAATTTAAATATCAACTCTAGGTTTCAATGGCGATTTAAGCCGGTTTCCGATCTATTCATCGTCTACACAGATAACTATTTTGCTGAATCATTCGAGCATGGGAATCTCTTTTATATTGGCCAACCTAAAAGCCGGGCGGTTGTGCTAAAACTTACTTATTGGTTGAATCTTTAGCAACCGGAACGCCAACCAGACCTCGTTGAAAAAATATTAACAATTGATTAACAAGTATTTAACAAATAAATATTACTTGTTTAAACATCTAATTATAAACTATCGTTATACTTGCAGGGTCAAAACGAAATGATAACTAAAGATCAAAAACAGATGAAAAAAATGAATTTAATAGCTGGTTTCCTGTTGGTGGCCGGAATCGCCTCTGCACAGACAAACTGGAAAGTAGACAAAAATCACTCAAGTATTGAGTTTAACGTGATTCACAATTTGATTGCAGAAGTAAGCGGAGCTTTTAAGGAATATGATGGCACGATTGTCAGCACCGGTGATAGTTTCAAGGGAACGGATGTTGAATTCATCATTAAGACTGCCTCTATAAATACTGGGATTGAAAACCGTGATAATCACCTTAAATCAGATGATTTTTTCAACGCAGAAAAGTACCCGGAAATTAAATTCAAAGGAGTATTGCAAAGAGAAGATGGCGTATATCAACTGGTTGGAGACATGACCATGCGTGATGTTACCAAAAAAGTAACTTTTGATGTAACCTATCGCGGTTCTGTAGATACTGGAAGAGGCATCCGAGCAGGTTTCAGAATCAATGGAAAAATCAATCGGCTTGACTACGGCTTAAAGTGGAGTAACAAATTGGCAACAGGAGAATTGGTAGTTGCTGATGAAGTTGAAATTGTTTGTAAGCTTGAGTTAATAAAAGTAGTAGAGTCAAATTAATTTACAAAGTAGATGGTGATCGCAATCAACCGGTTGTGATCACCATTTTTTTATGAAAATAGAGGAAGAAATAAAGCAGGCAACATTTAAAAGTACACATCAGAAGGCCGTACTTAATCTTCTCTTTACCGCAAACTGGATACAAAACAAACAGAAAGAATTGTTTGATCCTTTTGGGATCACAGGCCAGCAATTTAACATGTTGAGAATTTTAAGGGGTCAGCACCCTAAACCAATTCCCGCGGTAGAAATAAAAAGCCGGATGTTGGATAAAAATTCAGATGTATCGCGCTTGCTGGACCGGTTGATTGGCAAAATGCTGGTCCAAAAAAACCAGTGTCAAAATGACAAACGTGCCTCTGATATCAGTATCACGGAAGCTGGTCTTACTTTACTAGACAAACTGGATTCCTCAATCAATAATCTGGACTCTCATTTCTTGACCTTATCCAAAGCTGAAGCGAAGACCCTTAGTGATTTACTCGATAAGGCCCGAGGTTAAATTCTGGCGAACTCATCTTTAACGAAATCCATTAATTCCCTGATATACGCTTTACTAAAATCAAACCGGATATTAGCGGCATTATATATTTCTGGTATCGTAGTCAGGTTGCCCAACTTCAGGGCATTCATGTAACCTTCAAGGCCCTGTTGCTTATTTAATTTATAGTTTCTCCACAACGCAATGGCTCCCAGTTGCGCCATACCATATTCGATATAGTAAAAGGGAACCTCATATAAATGAAGCTGTTTTTGCCAGCCATAATCTCTCCCCTCCTCTAATCCAGACCAGTCAGTCATTGTATCCGCGTATCTCGCGAAAACAGTGTTCCAGTTTTTCTTGCGGTCATCTTGTGAGTGAATTGGATTTTCATAAATCCAATGTTGAAACTGATCGATGGTAGCCACCCAAGGAAGTGTCTCAATGATATCTTCCAATTGCTCCCGCTTGGCCCTTCTAAGATCATCAGGATCGGGAAAGAAAATATCCCATGCTTCCATGGAAATCAACTCCATCGACATGGAGGCTAGCTCTGCTACCTCCATAGGGGGAGATTTGAAATCACTTAATGGTAAATCCTTCGTTAAAAAATTATGCACCGCATGCCCACCTTCGTGCATAATGGTAGTCATATCACGCATGGTGGAAGTGGCGTTCATGAAAATAAAAGGAACGCCAATTTCGGCAAGGGGATAATTATAGCCACCCGGTGCTTTTCCTTTTCGGGATTCTAAATCAAGATGTCCCATTGATTTCATGATCGATAAACATTGACCAAGGAATGGATCTATCCGGTGGAAACACGCAATTGACTTTTCAGTCAGGTCTTTTCCATTTTCAAATGCCTTTAACGGCTCACGTCCCTCCGGATCAACGGCTTTGTCCCACGGACGAAGTGCCGTCACTTGCAATTTGGCCTTTCGCTCCTTACTGAGTTCATTAAGTATGGGCACCACTTCGCTGGCAATCGCATCGTGAAAATCAAAGCAGTCTTTGGGCGTGTAATCAAATCGTCCGTAAGATTTAAACATATAATCCCGGAAGTTGGTGAACCCCGCGTTTTGAGAAACCTGATGACGTAAGCCGATCAATTTTGAAAATAAATCATCAAGCTCTGCCCTATCTTTTAATCTTCGCCCAGAAATCTTGCGATATGCCTCTTCACGCTGGCTACGGTCTGTGGACTGCAAAATTACTGCAGCTTGTTGAAGGGTGAGTTCTTTACCATTGATTTCCACCATCATGGCACCTGAAATCTGGGCATATTTCTGAGTGTCTGTATTGATCTGTGTGAATAAGGGTATATTTTCTTCCCTGAATAATTCAATATCCTTCTTCAAATTCCTGATCAGAATTTTGAACCCGGGCTCTGATTCCAATTCGGCAAGAAATGGAGATGCCGCCATCTTTTTATTCAGTTGATCTGATAAGGGAGCTATCTGGGGTTGAATGTTCTCAATAAAATCCTGATATCTCTTATTGTATTCCTGGTTATCTGTATAGCATGTCATTTTGATATAGCGCCACCCCATATCCTCGCTGATTACGGACTCCAACTCACTGCGATCGATTAGCCATTTTCTCAATGATTGCAAATTGTCAACCTTTCTGGATAAAAGATTTTCAAAGAATGGCTTTAATGAATTCCAATCACCAACCGTAAAATCTTCGGCAAGAAATGATCGTTTTGGTCTGGTGATTTTCTCGGTTACGGACATATTACCCTAATTTAAAATGAACTATATTGAGGAAGTCCCAAAAATACCGAAATGCCTCTCGATCTAAAAGCGGTAGATAATAAAGCACGGCTGAAAGAATACATCCATCTGGGCAAAAATATTTATCAAAACGAACCTCGGTGGGTACCCCCCTT
Organism: Bacteroidota bacterium; assembly: GCA_024643595.1. Taxonomy (GTDB): domain Bacteria; phylum Bacteroidota; class Bacteroidia; order Cytophagales; family Cyclobacteriaceae; genus ELB16-189. The sequence continues at coordinate 4,203 of JAHEMS010000094.1, read as the reverse complement.
TTATGAAGATGAATGGGCTTTTCACGATCCAGGTAAAAACAAAATTCTTGAACATTGTGAAACCATACGAATGTTGGCATACGACAACGGAAGAGCAATAGGACGCATCATGGGGATTATTCATCATCCATATAATCAAATGCATCAGGAAAAAACGACCCGATTTTATAATTTCGATTGTATCGATGATCAGGAAGTTGCTCACGCATTGATTCGGACGGTAGAGGATTGGGCAAGAAATAAAGGCATGAATAAAGTGATTGGTCCGTTCGGATTCTCCGATAAAGATCCTCAAGGGTTACAGATTGAAGGCATGGAGTATTTGCCCGTGCTGGCAACCCCGGCCAATCCCTCCTACCTACCTCAGCTAGTCATCAATGAAGGCTACACAAAAGAGATAGACTGTGTTTCCTATCAAATGCAGATACCTAATAAAGTTCCTCCTCTTTATAGCAGGATTAACGACCGAATCACTAAAAATCAAAAACTGAGGCTACTTGAATTCAAATCGAAGCGCCAACTAAGACCCTATATAATCCCCGTTTTGCGTCTGGTCAACGAAACCTACACATCCCTCTTTGGCTTTACTCCAATGTCAGAAGTGGAGATGAAAAAGCTGGCCGATCAATACTTGCCGGTACTGGATCCTGAATATGTTAAAGTAGTGCTAAATCAAACAAGTGATGTCATTGCTTTTGTCGTAGCGATGCCGGATATGAGTGTCGGCATTCAAAAAGCGAAAGGTAAACTTTTCCCGTTTGGTTTTATCTATGTATTAAACGCCATGCGCAGAAGCAAACAACTCAATCTTATGCTGGGCGCTGTAAAGAATAGCTATCGCGGTACTGGTATTAGTGCAATGATGGGAAAGGCCATGATTGAATCTGCTCATAAGCGCGGATTGGAAATAATGGACAGTCACTTAATCCTGGAACACAACTGGTCGATGCGGGGAGAGTGTGAAAAATTGAATGGTCAAGTGTGTAAACGTTTTCGGATTTTTTCAAAATTCTTATGAATATATCAACCTCTATCTGAAACATCTTTCAAAATAGCATATACGATGACCCTACTTACCGCCATTGGATTTCCATTAATCGCACTACTATTCTTCGGATTATTATTCAAAGAAATCAAGAAGGCCATCATGGCTACCCCCTGGACAGACGAGAAAAAGAAAAAAGTTTACCGGCTTCTGCTTATGAGTATCATCGTTTGGGCCATGGTTGTCGCGGTTGGTTCATTGTCTGGATTTGCCGGAAGATTCGAACTCTTTCCTTTCAATATTATGCCGTTTGTATTAATCCCCCTGCTCACAGTGATCATCCTGTTGTTTCAAACAGATACCAATTCCATAATTGAGCAAATAAATCTGAAAGCAATCACTCAACTTCAGGTATTCAGGGTTTTTGTTGAAATCATATTATGGCTGATGTTTATCCAACATTTATTACCCGTTCAAATGACCTTTGAAGGATCCAATTATGATATCCTTGCCGGCATCACCAGCTTGCTAGCTGCACGTTTTCTTTTCCCATCGCGAAACTGGATGATCGCCTGGAATATTGCCGGATTAGGTTTATTAATCAACATTGTTTCAATAGCCATTCTGTCAATGCCTACTTCGCTCCGTCTATTTGATAATGAGCCTGCCAACACCATCGTTACTCAATTCCCCTACATTATCTTACCCACTTTTTTGGTTCCGCTGGCATACATACTTCATTTTATCTCGCTTAAAAAACTTCTGCGTAAATCATAATCGTTTTTGCCTATCTTCCCTTTGAAAATAAATTAAATCGATGAGAATATTATTACTACTATTGGTTGTATTGCTGGCAGGATGCAGCACCAAAACCAAAGAGGTCAAAACCATTGGCTCAATAGAACGGAACGATCCAGACCTTGATGCCATCATTTCGACCGATGCACCCATTGAAATCCTTGCGGAAGGATATAATTGGAGCGAAGGCCCGGTGTGGATCGAAAAGGATAATATGCTGTTATTTTCTGACGTTCCGGAAAATATTGTTTATAAATGGACAGAAGAAAACGGTGCAGAACCATACCTTACTCCATCCGGTTTTACTGGTGACAGCACCCGAAGTAACGAGCGTGGTTCCAACGGATTGATATTACATAATGGATCACTCATTTTATGCCAGCATGGCAACAGGCAAGTAGCTAAAATGAATGCTCCAATCGAAGACCCTCGACCTGAATATATCGCCATTGCCAGTACGTATGATGGCAAGCGATTCAATAGCCCCAACGATGCCGTCTATCGAAGCAATGGTGATTTATTTTTCACAGATCCCCCCTATGGCCTGGCAAATCTTGATTCCGATGTTGAAAAAGAATTACCCTTCAATGGTGTATATAAAGTTACCCCATCGGGTACAGTTTCGTTGTTGATTGATTCGCTCACCAAACCTAACGGCATTGCCTTTATGCCTGATGGGAAAAAGTTTCTGGTTGCCAACTCTGATCCTGCAAAAGCGATGTGGTATGAATTTGAACTTAATGAGGTCGGTGATTCAGTACAATCAGCACGGATTTTTTACAACGCCACTGATAAAATGGGTATAGAAAAAGGATCTCCCGACGGATTTAAAATAGACAGTAAAGGAAATGTATTTGCCACTGGCCCGGGAGGAATCTGGATTTTTAATAAGGACGGAAAAGTACTGGGAAAGATAAAACTTCCAGAAGCCTCCGCCAACTGCGCGCTGTCGACCGATGAGAAAACACTGTATATTACCGCCGACATGTACTTGCTGCGGGTGAAGATGAAAATGTAGCCATCGTTCTTTTCTGATGAATCTTCTCCTTGACGTGCTGGGTTGGGTTGGCTCTATTGAAGTAGTGGCTGCTTACGGTTTAAACAGTTCGCAAAAAATAAAATCAGATTCGCTCCTGTTTCAATTGCTCAATCTCACTGGAGCTCTTTTTTTAATTATTAACAGTATTTACAAGGAAGCGTATCCCTTCACGTTTATTAATTCAGTGTGGATGGTGATTGCTCTGATCGCCCTTGTTGGCATTGTAAAAAAGAAACGCCAATGATCCTGACAGCCGCACAAAAAAACATTCAACTACAACGCATTGTGGTCGTGGTGGCTATCGCGTTGCTCCTCATTAAGTTCATAGCTTATTTCCTCACCCACTCCGTGGCCATCCTGACCGATGCACTCGAAAGTATTGTTAATGTGGTAGCTGGTATTTTGGGGTTATACAGTCTGGTTATTTCCGCCAGACCGCGTGATGAAGACCATCCATACGGTCATGGTAAGGTAGAATTTATCTCATCTGCTGTGGAGGGCACATTAATTATCATTGCCGCTATACTGATCTTTTGGGAATCCATCAATTCATTAATTAGCCCCAGGGAGCTTCATAAAATGGATTTTGGATTGATCCTCATTGCTTCAACCGCAATCATTAATTACATGCTCGGCATGTGGTGCATTCGCATCGGAAGAAATCATGATTCCTATGCGCTCATCGCCAGTGGCAAGCATCTTCAAAGTGATTCGTATTCTACACTAGGAATTATGGTAGGACTTGTCATGATCTTTTTCTTCAAAGTAAGCTGGCTGGATAGTGTAGTGGCGATTTTCTTTGGCGCCATTATTTTACTTAATGGTTATAAAATTGTGAGGCAGTCCATTGCCGGCATTATGGATGAATCCGACCAGGAATTGTTAACAAAAATGGTTACTCTCCTCAACCAAAACCGAAAAGAAAACTGGATTGACCTTCACAATGTGCGCATTATTAAATATGGCCCGGTGCTACACCTGGACGCACACATCACTATTCCCTGGTATCTGAACGTACATGAAGCCCATGACGAAATTGATGTCCTCGCAAACTTAGTAAGAAAAGAGTTTGGCGAAACCCTGGAACTATATGTTCACACTGATGGCTGTCTTGATTTTTCCTGCCGGATATGTCTTAAACAAAATTGCACGGTAAGAAAACACCCCTTTCAACAAAAGGTGGAATGGACGATTCAAAATATCTCAAATGATCAAAAACATCAGCTATCCGCCAAGAGTTGATTATCCCTTAAGACATTTACGCAGAAAGTAACTTCTTTAGCACTCCGTCAGACTCATGTATAGCAAGAAAATTTGGACCAATAAAATCCTCATGCTTAAAGGAGTACTCCCGAAACTCCACAGTCTTGGGGTATATCTT
>JAHEMS010000093.1:7712-10193 GCA_024643595.1 Bacteroidota bacterium | reverse complement strand
CAAAGGCCGGAATAATCACCACATCGTTTTTTGTAAGTTTATCCCAGGGAATAAATGGTGAGCCATCGGTGTCCAGGATAAATTTTATTCCTCTGCCCTGCAGATCGTTATTGACTTCTTGATTGTGGATCATCTGGCTGAGAAGATACACTTCCTTATCTGGGTTCTCTTCAAGTGCGCGATAACTAATTTCAATTGCATTTTCAACACCATAGCAGAATCCAAAATGACGAGCCAATACAAATTGGACAGGCCCAAAGTCCAACTGCGTAGGTGAAAAATCCTGTTTACGCAGATCTTTTATCCTTCGTGATTCTTTTATTTTTCCTGTGATGGAGGAGCGGTAGTAAGCCGGTATTTGAAACTTTTTGATAGGTATGGAGTTTTATTTCTAACCGTAAAGGTAAGGGAATGTTTATTTTGTAAAGATCAGATCTGCAATAAAAAAGCCCCGATTTATCGGGGCTTCTGTTAGGCTGCTTTTGAAAGTTTATCTTCCTTTATTTTATGGGTTCGGATTTCTTTGGCTTGTAGGTCAAACCATTTTACTTCAACCAGATTCGATTTCAGGTACTTAAGTACTTCCATCACTTTGCCATCTACTTTGCTGCGAACACGTTCGCCTTTCTTAAATAGTTTTCTCATTCGATTTAGATTAAATTTTACATGCGCAATGCGAATATATATTCACGAGGATAATCTTCATAGACCCCAGCAATTGTAATTAGGTCACCAGCCTTTTTTTTCTTGAGAATTTCATTAGCCTCTTTTACTGATTTTACGGCAATATCATCAATGAAGGTAATAATAAAACCCTCTCTGATATCGGTATATCGTTTTATCTTTCCGTTGGTAAGAGCGGAAACTTTGACGCCACCGGTGATTTCCAGCCTTTTCAGGACTTTAGTGTCAACATCTTCCAATTCCCATCCCAGAGATGCCAATTCAGGTTTCTCTTCTCTTTTAACGGTAGTCGTACTCCCTTGTCGATTTTTCAAAGTAACAGGTATCACCAGACTTTTTCCATCACGGTTTATAGTCATTTCAATTTTATCACCGGGTCTCTTACGACCAACATATTCAATAAGTGCAGAGCTAGACTTAATATCATGCCCATCGATTTTTGTAACCACATCGCCTTCTTTAATACCAGCTGCCTTTGCAGCACTCTTGTCACCTACATCACCAAAGCCAGCAACAAATGCGCCTTCATTTACAGTCAAATCATTTTCCTTTGCCAGATCGCTGTTCACATTTCTGATTTCAATACCTAACCAACCACGTTGAACGGCACCAAAGGAAATCAGGTCTTCTGTTATCTTGCTTACAATATTAGAAGGCACTGCAAAGCCATAACCACTGTAAGAACCGGTTGGACTGGCAATGGCCGTATTAATTCCAAGTAGTCCACCATTGATATCTACCAAAGCGCCTCCACTGTTTCCTGGATTAATAGCCGCATCAGTCTGGATAAAAGATTCAATTGCTGTACGAGTCCCTGCCTTGCCATTTACTCCGGGGTTTCCTGAGTTAATTATATTAATGTCTCTTCCTTTTGCACTAATGATTCCGGCGGTTACCGTTGAGTTAAGATTAAAAGGATTTCCTACGGCTAATACCCATTGCCCTACTTTCGACTCATCCGAGTTTACGAAAGATAAATAAGGGAGATCTTTTTCATTGATCTTAATGATAGCTAAATCAGTATCCGGGTCGGTGCCTATAACTTCAGCTTTTACCTCTCGGTTATCAGAGAGGGTAACTTGTACAATATCGGCTTCATCTACTACGTGATTGTTTGTTACAATATATCCATCCTTATTGATGATGACCCCTGAGCCACTACTTTGTCGCGGACCTTGTTTCTCCATGGGTTCATCAAAGAAAAAACGGAAGGCATCAGGAATTTGCTGATTACTTTGTTTAGATTTTTCCTGGATCGATCGTATATGAACAACAGCTTTGGTTACTTTTTCCGCCGTTCCGGTAAAATCAAGTGGGACGACCTGACCGAGTTCGTTAACTGTATAGGCTACCTGTGATGCGGGGGTGCCGTCAATATGTTCAATTTTGATCGCAGACTGTTGATCATTCACCAGCCATTGTGTGGCAACTAAGGTTATCACACTACCCAATACCGCTGCCAACAAAAGTGTTCCAAAACGTTTCATAGTTATTTAAATAATTTAATTTTTATTAAAATATAGTTGCATGAAATCAGATGAGATTTCGAAAAGATTAGTTGTATTAAAATCAGATTTTTTTTGTCCTCTCATTACTTCCCGCAAAATCAAAAGAAATGCCAGTGTGATAATAACGATGACTGGCATAATTTAGGTTCAATTTTACTGACAAAATTTCCTATTTTATATCTGGGAAGTAGGTAAAAGTTAATTCTTCTATGGCCTTTATATATTGCCTACATTTACTTTTTGTCATACTTAAATAGTTGGATTACGTGAAAATTCAGGGTACTATTTC
>JAHEMS010000093.1:0-7702 GCA_024643595.1 Bacteroidota bacterium | reverse complement strand
CTGGGTATTTTCAGGTGCGATTGAGCATACTTCCGATGGGCTGCAAGATGGTGATTGGGTTGAAGTGAAGGACCTCGCAAAAAAAACTTTAGGATTTGGTCATTATCAGAAAGGAACAATTACAGTACGCATAATTTGGATTGGGGCCGTACCTCCTGGAGATTCGATTTATCGCTCAAAAATAACTATTGCTTTTCGTCAAAGATTGGAAACCCAGATCACTTCGGATAACACGAATGCGTTTCGACTTGTTCATGGCGAAGGAGATGGTTTGCCTGGCCTCATCGTTGATATCTATAACGATGTAGCTGTTGTGCAGGCTCACACAGTGGGCATGCACAGAGATCGTTATTTCATTTGTGATGCGATTAAAATGTCTATGGAAGAGCTAGGAATAAGCGTATCAGCGGTATATTATAAATCGCTGTTTGAAAAAACAGAAAGTGAATATTTACTGGGCATGGCGGGGGTTCCACATGTTGTTCTTGAGCATGGTAATAAATTTTATGTGGATTGGGAAGATGGACAGAAAACAGGATTCTTTCTGGATCAACGAGAAAACCGGAAGTTGCTAGGGGAAATGAGTAAATACAAAACGATCCTAAATACCTTTTGCTATACAGGAGGATTTTCTGTGTACGCATTACAGAATCAGGCATCGTTGGTCCACTCTGTTGACGCTTCTGAAAAAGCAATTGAAATGACCAGGAAAAATTTAGTCCTAAACGGATTTGATCCTCATCTTCATGAGTGTGTAGTGAGTGATACTTTTGATTTTATCAAAAACAAGAAAGATGTTTATGATCTTATGGTTCTAGATCCACCTGCTTTTGCCAAGCATAAAGATGCTCGTCATCAGGCGGTGAAGGGATATCAACGGCTGAATGCAGAAGCAATGAAAATAATAAGGCCTGGAGGCATCATTTTCACTTTCTCTTGTTCACAGGTAGTAGACAAGCAATTGTTTTATGATACCATTGTATCTGCGGGCATTCAATCGGGTCGGGAAATAAAAGTGCTGCATCGCCTCTCTCAACCAGCAGATCACCCGGTTTCATTGTATCATCCAGAGGGAGAGTATCTAAAAGGTCTCGTTCTTTTTGTTAACTAAATTTAAAATTTGAGATTATGAAAAAAATCCTGCTGACTTTTTCACTCCTAGCGGTGGCTTTTATTGGGCTTCACGCGCAGGAAGAGAATAAATGGAAAGGAAAATTTGAGCAATTAGATTATTTATTACCCACACCGAACGATGTTCGTTCTGGATCAGGAGCGCCAGGCGCAAAATATTGGCAGCAAAGAGCAGATTATGCTATCGATGCAGAAATTGATGAACCAGGTAATACTTTGCAGGGTAAGGAGACCATTACCTATTATAACAATTCACCAGATGCTTTAAAGTTTTTATGGCTTCAATTAGATCAGAATGTTAATAAAAAAGGGAATGAGGATTTTGGGTATGCATATGGAAATATGGCAGACTCTGTTTCATCACTTAAGATGCAACATTTAACCCGTACCATTAAGTTTGAGGCAGGTTATACCATTAAATCGGTAACTGATAAATCCGGCAAATCATTACCGACAGTGGTAAACAATACGATGATGCGAGTGGACCTTCCGGTTACCATAAAATCAGGAGAGAGTTATACGTTTCTGATTGAATGGTCATATCCGATTACCGATCGCAGTATGTTTCTTCTTTCGCGCGAAGGGTTTGAACATTTTCCCGCAGACAACAACAACATTTATCTGATTGCTCACTGGTTTCCGAGGATGTGTGTGTATGATGATATTGAAGGATGGCAGAACAAACAATTTCAACGACTTGGTGAATTTGCTCTTGAGTTTGGAAATTATAAAGTGAACATCACAGTGCCTTCCGACCATGTTGTAGCCGCCACGGGTAGTCTCCAAAATACCGAACACGTATTAAGTTCAAAGGAATTCGACCGCCTTGAAAAGGCGAAAACATCTTTTGATAAACCTGTTTTTGTGATTACAGAAGACGAAGCTCGAGGGAAAGAGAAGTCTAAAGCAACAACAAAAAAGACTTGGCGTTTTGAGGCGGATAATGTTCGGGATTTTGCATTTGCCAGTTCAAGGAAATTCATTTGGGATGTGCAGGCCGTGAAGTTGCCTACAAATACAGTCATGTGTATGTCGTTCTATCCCAAAGAAGGATTGCCAACGTGGCCGTTGGAATCTACGAAAGCTATAAAAAATGCAATTGAAGTATATTCAAAATATACGTTCGACTATCCTTATCCGGTAGCGATTTCTGTTAACACAGCCAATTTGGGCATGGAATTTCCCATGATTAGTTTTAATGGAGGTCGACCGGTCAATGGGAAAATGACTGACGCTGCCCTTGATGGCATGGTGACTACCATCATACATGAAGTTGGACATAATTATTTCCCAATGATTGTAAGTAGTGATGAGCGTCAATGGATGTGGATGGATGAGGGCATGAATACTTTTCTTCACACCCGCACGCAGGCCGAACGCTATCCTCAATTTCATCACACTACGCCAAAAGATATAGTCCCCTATATGAAAGGCGATAAAAATATCATGCGTCCCATCATGACCACCTCTGATAATGAATCTCTTTTTGCCTTTGGAAACAATTTTTACGAAAAGCCAACTGTTGCGCTAACCATTTTACGCGAAACAATTATTGGCCCTGAGCTTTTTGACCGTGCTTTTAAAGAATATGCAAACCGATGGATGTATAAACATCCGAAGCCTGCCGATTTTTTCCGGACCATGGAGGACCTTACCGCAGTAGATCTGGATTGGTTCTGGCGTGGATGGTTTTATAGCACAGACAATGTCGATGTGTCAGTGGATGAGGTGCAATGGTATAAAATGAAATCAGATATTATAGAACCGGAAAAGAAAACGGTGAAAACAAAAGCGGGAGACCTATCATCTTCGACATCAAATGGAAACGGAGGAAGTTTCAACGATGGGCCTAAAGCGTTTACTTTAACCAACACGCCCGATGAATATTATGGTCAATATTCCAGCAGGATTGATGAAGGAGCTGTAAGAAAGAATCTGGAAGGGAAAAACATTTACCAGATAAAATTTAAAAACATTGGCGGCTTGGTAACTCCGCTAGTCATCGAGTGGACATACAAAGATGGATCGAAGGAAATCGAAACTCTTCCGGCTGAAGTATGGCGTCTTAATGAAAATGAGGTGACACGAATTTTTGTAAAAGATAAAGAAGCAGTCAACATTATTCTGGATCCAAATCTCGAGCTGGCTGATATAGAAATGAGCAACAATTCTTATCCGAGGAAAAAGACAGAATCCAAATTTGATGAACTGAAAAAATAATTCAAGGACACTTAGCCTACGTTGAAAAGCTATAATGAGGAGGCGATCATCGCAAGGATGTCATCAACAAACTCGCGGGAATTACTTAATCGGGGCACTTTGTTTTGACCCCCCAGCTTTCCCCTTTTTTTCATCCAGTTATAGAAGGTTCCTTCGGCAACATTGTGAATAGTCGGTGCAACAAGGGCGACGTCTTTAGTGCGTTTGGCGTCATAATCGGAATTGATTTTTCTTAGTGTATCGTCAAGCGTGTTTGTAAATTCACTAAGATCTCGGGGCTGCCGAACAAATTCAATTATCCATTCATGCCCACCCCGGGTTCCTTTGTTAAGAAAGATTGGTGCTGCCGTAAAATTATCAATAACAGCACCGGTTTGTTCGCAGGCCCTGGTAATGGCGGTCTCTGCATTTTCAATAATCACTTCTTCTCCAAATGCATTCATAAAGTGTTTGGTGCGTCCTGAAATTTTTATTTTGTAGGGAGATATGGACGTGAATTTAATAGTATCTCCAATGTTGTATCTCCACAATCCAGCATTGGTTGTAATGACCATGGCGTAATTTTTTCCCAACTCCACTTCCCAGAGGGGAATGGCATCAGCGAATTCATTATCTGCTTCTTCTACGGGTATGAATTCATAAAAAACACCGTAGTCAAGCATGAGTAAAAGATCATCAGAATCTTTTTCATCCTGAATTCCAAAAAAACCTTCACTTGCGTTGAACGTTTCCCAGTAAACCATTTTATCATTGGGAATAAGAGTTTCAAATAGTTTACGATACGGTTTGAATGAAACAGCACCATGGAAGAATAATTCCAGGTTTGGCCATACTTCAAGAATAGAACTCTTTTTTTCTAATTCAACAATGTATTGGATAAGTAGAACGGTCCATGTTGGCACGCCGGCAATATGGGTTACATTTACTTTTGCGGTATCACGAGCAAGTTTTTCAATTTTTTCTTCCCAGTTATCCATCAATGCTACTTCAATGCTTGGGGTGCGAATAAACTCTGCCCAAGGTGGTAAGTTTTGCATAATTACTGCGGAAACATCCCCATAGTGGGATGATGCAGAAGGATCGAATTCATTAATGCGGTAGCTACCACCAACACCCAATCCTTTGCCTGAAAAAATTTTTGTCTCCGGATAGTTATTTATGAAAATGGAATAGAGGTCTTTTCCGCCTTTGTAATGACAATCTTCCAGAGCTTCCGGACTTAACGGTATAAACTTACTTCTGGCATTGGTAGTCCCACTGGATTTAGCAAACCATTTTATTTCCGATGGCCATAAAACATTTTGTTCACCACGCATGAGTTTTTCAATGTAGGGAAAAAGTTGTTCATAGGTCTGTACGGGTACCCTTTGTTTATAATCTTCATAACTCTGAAGGTCATCAAATCCATATTGTTGACCAAAGTCTGTATAGCGGGCTGACCCGATTAACTTCTTTAATACCTCATCCTGAACATCATGAGGATACTTTTTAAAAAGCTCAATCTGATGAATTCGCTTTTTGATTACCCAGGTAAGTATGGAATTAATGATTTGCATGCACAGTAACCTCAAAAATAGAATCCATGCATGCTATAAACAAACTTTAAATTTATTGATTTGAACTGGTCGCCAGCGATGATCTACGTAATCGGAAATTCTGACCAAGGTATACTTTTCGCACCATTGGATCATCGGCTAATTCCTGAGCGGTACCTGCTTTGAAAAGTTTCCCCTCTACCATCAGGTATGCCCGGTCAGTAATGGATAGCGTTTCATCTACATTATGATCTGTTATAAGTATTCCAATATTTTTCTGCTTTAGCCTGGCTACAATTCCTTGTATTTCCTCAACGGCAATTGGGTCTACACCAGCAAAAGGCTCATCTAACAATACAAAGCTAGGATCCACGGCAAGTGCGCGCGCAATTTCTGTTCTCCGTCTTTCTCCACCAGACAGTACCATGCCCAGGTTTTTACGTACGTGGGTTAAGCTAAATTCTTCCAAAAGCTTTTCGACTTTTTCATTTCTTTCCTTTTTGGACATTTCACGCATTTCAAGCGGTGCCATTATGTTTTCTTCTACCGTGAGTTTTCGGAAAACGGATGCTTCCTGTGCCAGATAGCCAATACCTCGTTTAGCGCGTTGGTACATCGGAAGGCTGGTTATGTCTTCCTGATCCAGAAAAATCTTGCCTTCATTTGGTTTTATCAAGCCAACGATCATGTAGAAGCTGGTTGTTTTACCGGCGCCATTGGGCCCCAGCAAACCAACAATTTCGCCTTGTTTAACCTGAACCGAAACGTTATTTACAACCGTGCGCTTTTTATATTTCTTAATCAGGTTATCGGCTCTCAGTATCATGCATTATCAAATTTGATGTCCTTGATTCTTAGCTGGAGCGCGGTAATTCCATTGTATGTATTTTCTTCCAGCGTAAAGGTAATATTGAAATATTCAGCATTTTTTAATTTTTCATAATGCTCAATGAGATCGAATCCCACCACATTGAACATTGTTTCATTTCCAGCCTGACCAGCAGAAAACCGTATATGCCTGTCCTTAAAATTATTTAGCGAGTTGAGCACGAAGACATTTTTTGCTTCAAATACCGGTTTTTGGTTTTCAGGTCCAAATGGAGCCATTTGTTTAAGTACACTATAGAACTTGGGCGTTATCGCATCAAATTGAATAAATGTATCGATCTCTATAATGGGCGTGAGCATTTCTTCAGTTATGGATGAAGAAACCACTTGCTCAAATCGTTCCTGAAAAGCTACCAGGTTAGCCTTTTCAAGAGTAAGTCCAGCGGCATATTTATGACCACCGTATTTTTCTAAGAGATCACTGCAGCTGCTGATGGCTTTGTATAAATCAAAGTCCCTCACGCTGCGTGCCGATCCCGTTATCATATCATTTGATTCTGTCAAAATCACAGTGGGGCGATAATATTTTTCAACACAACGAGCAGCAACTATGCCAATTACTCCTTTGTGCCACGTTTCTTTAAAAAGAACCGTCGATTTAGCAGAGAGTAAGGTTTCGTTGCCTTCTATCATGGCTATAGCTTCTTCCGTAATATTCGAGTCGAACTCTCTTCTCAGGTCATTCTTAACGTTTATTTTTTCTGCCAGCGCATTGGCATCTTCTTCGGAGGTGGCAATCAACAATTCTACCGCACCACGTGCATGCGCTACTCTTCCGGCAGCGTTGATCCGTGGCCCAAGCGTAAAGACAATGGTAGATATATCTAATTCATTTTTTATGTCTGCAATTTCTTTTAATGCTTTAAGGCCCGGGCGAGGGTCCTGATTTAATTTTTGCAATCCAAAGTGAGCGAGAATCCTATTTTCGCCTGTGATGGGCACAATGTCCGAAGCAATACTCACGACTACCAGATCGAGGTATTCTAGAATCTCTTCTTCTTTCCGATACTTTCGGGAGAATGCTTGTATCAGTTTAAATCCGAGGCCACAACCGCTAAGTTCCTTGTATGGATAATTACAATCCACTCTTTTGGGATCCAGTACTGCCACCGCGTTCGGAATATCACCACCAGGCAGGTGATGATCGCAAATGATAAAGTCAATACCCTTATGGGTGGCCATTGTGACCATGTCTATGGCTTTGATGCCCAGGTCGAGTGCAATGATAAGTGTGAAATTATTTTCTTCTGCCCAGATTATTCCCGTTTCAGAAACACCATATCCCTCTGCATATCGATCAGGGATATAGAAGTCGCAATTGGAATAAAAGCTTTTCAGGTAACTATGGACAAGAGCGACAGCTGTAGTTCCATCTACATCATAATCTCCATAGATAAGAATTTTTTCATTTTTATCGATCGCTGATTTGAGACGATTGGTTGCCAGATCCATGTCCTTCAGTAGAAAAGGATCATGCAGGTGATCCATTAAAGGACGGAAAAAGTTTTTAGCACTTTCAAAATCAGTTATACCCCGCTGTAATAAAACCGTGGAAAGGTATGGATTAACATTTATTGCTGAACTGAGGGCATCAATCTGCTCAACAGGGGGAGTGTTCTTATATAGCCATCGCTTTTGCACGCGTTTAATTGCTTAAAAAATGTATCGCTCCATTTTTACCATCTGCTCCTTCCTTCCCGGCCATTCCCCTTTTTCCTCTATGCCCATCTTTTAAAGGGCCAATTCCTGCTGAACCACCGTTACCGCCATCTCCACCTTGCCCTGCATATCCGCCATAATTTTTTATGATTATAGAGTTGTTGATTAAGCCGCGTAGGGTGGGGCAATTTTTACATTGGATAGAAACAGTGCCGCCATCTCCGCCATTTCCACCACTAGCTCCATTTCCACCAATCCCTCCGTCACCC
>JAHEMS010000516.1 GCA_024643595.1 Bacteroidota bacterium | reverse complement strand
TCGCCATGATGGAGTGTGGTCAATACAATGAACGATGGAAAGACATCCACATGATGCCGGAAGAAACTGCTCAAGCGGCTGTAGATGTGAGGACAAAAATAATGATGCCTATTCACTGGGGTGCCTTTACGTTGGCCTTACATGCATGGACCGATCCTGTTGAACGTGTAACAAAAAGAGCTGATGAACTGGGCATGCCTGTACTCGTTCCTATTATCGGCTCTTCTATAAAATTAGATTCATTACCAACAAATGCAAACACCTGGTGGGTAAAACCGATTCTAAATAATTAACTTCATCTTTTAATTAAAAAAAATATGATGGTTAAGAAAATAAACTGGGATTCAATACCAACCGAACAGGTTACACCAATGATGGAACGCAAAATTCTTTCCGGTGAAAAAATGATGATCGCAAAAATGAAATTCAAAGATGGGTTTCGTGTACCTCTTCATCATCATGAAAATGAACAGATCACCAGTGTAATCTCTGGAACCATTCGCTTTTGGTTTGGTGAAAATAAAGAACAGGAAATGGATTTACAGGCAGGCGATATGGTCGTGATTCCTTCCAATCTTCCACACGAAGCGTTGATGATTGGAGATGTCGAAGAAATTGATAGCTGGGCACCACCCCGTCAAGATTGGTTGGATGGTACCGATGATTATCTACGTAAATAAAAATGGATTTAGGACTAAAAAATAAAGTGGCTTTTGTTGCTGCCTCCAGTGATGGACTTGGAAAAAGTGTTGCTATTGAGTTAGCTAGAGAGGGCGCAATTGTTATCATCTGCGGAAGAGATAAAGAAAAACTCGAGCATGCAAAGCAGGAAGTTCAAAAGGCAGGCAGCGGAAAAGTTTTAGCACTAGCTGGCGACTTGTCTAATCAAGAAGATGTTGCTAACCTAATCGATACTTCCTTGAAAGAGTTTCAAGCGATTGACATTTTAATAACCAATACTGGAGGGCCTCCTACCGGTAAGTTTGAAGAGCTTGATGAGCACGCTTGGGATGCTGCCTATCAGCAATTATTAGTAAGTACCACGCGTTTAATTCGTGGCTTTTTACCCGGTATGAAAACCAGACCTTGGGGACGAATCATATCGATTACTTCACAAGCAGTAAAGCAGCCTGTCAATAATTTAATTTTATCGAATTCAGTTAGAGCATCGGTAGTTGGATTGATGAAAACCCTTGCTTCTGAATTGGGAGAATATAATATAACGGTAAATAATGTAATGCCCGGATTTACCAATACGAGTCGACTCAAAAATTTGATTGCAAACAATCCTTCTTTTTCATCGGCTGTAAAAGAAATACCTTTAGGTCGCTTTGGAGAACCTAATGAGTTTGCAGCTGCCGTTACCTTCTTGGCAAGTGAACGTGCTAGTTACATTACCGGAGTTTCGCTAGCGGTTGATGGTGGCTGGATTAAGAATATTATTTAGCACTCATTAAAATAAAAAAGGGAAGCACATTGCTTCCCTTTTTTATTTTATTAAAACTATTTATTTACTGATTCACCGGAGTTACCTGAAAAATATCCGGGATAGGACTTGGAGCATTTGAATTTGAATTTGCTTCTTCCTGAGCCAAAAGCATACGTTCAGGATATACTGTTCCAAAATTTAATGGAAAGTTCACATCCACATCGGTATCACTTTTCCGTAATCTACGAGCATCATTGAATGGCATCATACTTCCAGCACCCGATACATAGCGCTCCTCAATAATCTCACGAAGCAAGGCACGTGCTGGTGTTAGGCTACTGTCCGGATTCTCAATTTCACCTGGATCAAAATCGGTAGCGACATACGCATCATACTGTAGTACGTCACCAGCTCCTACTTTAATAAATGCATTACCCGAAGCTAGATGAGCCCTTAAATCGTTAAGGTGACCAAGACCAGTAGCAAAGCTTTGTGACCGAGCACCAGCTTCAGCAAGGATCAACGTATTCTCTTCAAAAGTAATAATCCCCATTGGATTTGAGGGAGCAGCTACTCCGGTGGAAGGCACACCCGATCCGCTAAAAGCATAATATTTGGAACGCGCGTCTTCACTAGTTTTAGCGTTGCGCCTTGTATTTGCACCGGTTCCTAACATATCTGCCAGATACGTATTCGTTGACCGCATATAACCACCCCTTTCTCTGATAAATGTGAATAGTAAATTTGCGTTACCTCCTTGAACCGCACCCTCTGCAGGAGGAGTATATTTCAAAGATCGAGAGCGATTAGAAATTCCCATCTGTGCTTGAGTATACGCACTTGCATAGTTTTTTACATCCATGTAATAACGGGCCTTCAATGTGTGAGCCGCCTCTTCCCATGCGGTAGGAGAACTGGCGAGAATAGCACTATTTAGACTTGGGCTTGTACTTACCGTACTTAATTCTGAAATAGCATCATCTAATAGTAATTGCAAATCCGCAAATACTTGCGCCTGTGGATCAAATTCTGGATTTTCAATAGCAGGAAATTGCCCAGCCTCTCGATACGGAACATCTCCAAATAATTCAGCAGCTGTACCAACGGCCAAGGCTTCCATAATCTTCACAATTGCTCGCTGAAATTTTTCTGAATCGGAGTCACCAGTAAGTTTTGACTGAGCCACTCTACTTTGCTTTAGCACACCTTGGTAAATGAATCCCCAGGTACTGTTCGTCTCTTCAGAGCTCATGTTATACTGGTGAAGGGATAAGTATAAAAGAGTACGTCCTTCATATTGACCGCTCCACATACCAGAGATTCGCTGCAAATGA
>JAHEMS010000092.1 GCA_024643595.1 Bacteroidota bacterium | reverse complement strand
TTTCTCTGTGCCCAGGAAATAGACACTCATGCCCCATAAACCAAACTGCACACCAAATTTGATCACCATGCTCAGGTCGTGATAGCTGAGTGTTTCCATGATGGCGAAGTAGGCTGCCATGTCATCTTTACCTCCATATGCCTTTGGATAAGCAATGTTGCCATATCCCTGCTCGGCAAGAAACTTACACCATTGCAACACTTTCGTGCGATACAGATAGAGATCTCCGGGGCCAATGTATTCAAACTCCGGATCAGCCAGTAGCGTCTTAACTTTACGGATGATTTCAGATTGGTCACCATCGAGTAGCTTTGTCATTTCAACAACTTCAAAATTCTTTCGGGTAGCTTGAGTGGAAGTTATCGTGTCATGTGTGGATTGAAAGCTGAAGGCTGCTTCATGGCTGATGAGCCCCAATGTGGTTTCTATTTTAGCGAGCGATGATTTTTCTTTTTCCAGTATGGAACTCATGGTGCCATCCCCGTGTAAGGCAGCCAGTTTTATTCCTAACTCAACAAGACTGTTACCGGTTGCACCATTGGTCACTTTCGTAATTTCTTCACGCCACGCAATCAATTCATCGGGTGAGGGTGGGGTGGAAGGATTGATTTGTTCTAATAGAAAAGAACGTTCTTCTTCTTTCAACCAGGTCTGACTTTCTATCAATCCCTTCAACGTGGAAATCTCACTGGGTATTAGAACGGCATCTGACCAAACGGTGTATAGTAGAGGGAGAAAAACAAATAAGTCGGGGTTCTTTATAAATACGGGTGATTGTAGCATGAGCATCTGATTTAGCCTATATAAAAATACGGATTTTATTCGTGAGGAAGTTGTGCCTATTTTTCATGTATTTCGGGTAGATGTTTATTGGGTGTGATGTCTGCCTATCCAATTCCAGATCTGTTTTCAATTATTTTAGATTATAAAAATCATTAAATTCCATTTTCAAATCATGAATTAAGAGGAATGAATTGCCTTCTATGAAAAAATTATCGCAATTATTGCTGACGGCATTTATTATCACGGCCTGTAATACAAATTCAAAAAACAATTTTGATACGATTATCCGCCATGGAACAATTTATAATGGAAACGGAGGAGATCCTTTTCAAGCTGACATAGCCATCCAGGCTGACACCATTGCTTTTATTGGCGACTTAAAAGACGCCTCTTCAGAAAATGAAATTGACGCCAAAGGCAAAGCTGTTACTCCAGGTTTTATTAATATGCTGAGTTGGGCTGTTGAGTCATTAATAGAAGATGGCAACTCACAGAGTGATATCAGGCAAGGGGTAACGTTGGAAGTTATGGGAGAAGGCACAAGTATGGGGCCGCTCAATGCGAATATGAAAGCGGAATTGCAGAATGGACAGTCAGATATTAAATATCAGGTAACCTGGAATACGCTGGGAGAGTATTTAAACTTTTTAGAAAAGAAAGGAGTCTCATGCAATATTGCTTCTTTTATTGGGGCAGGAACCATTCGTGAATATGTTGTAGGTAAAGACAATAGAGTAGCCACGCCTACCGAATTAGACAGTATGAAAATGCTGGTTAAACAAGCCATGCAGGAAGGGGCCATGGGCGTAGGCTCGTCACTTATTTACCCGCCAGATAATTTTGCCAACACCAATGAGCTGATTGCTCTCTGCAAGGAAGCCTCCCGGTACGGTGGCATGTATATATCACATGTGCGTAGCGAAGGAAACAAATTAAATGAAGCAGTAGATGAATTGATAAACATTGCAAAAGAAGCGAATATCCCTGCGGAAATATATCATCTCAAAGCAGCCGGTAAAAACAATTGGAATAAGATGGACGCGGTGATAAAACAAGTTGAGGAAGCGAGAGTTTCAGGGTTGAATATAACTGCCGATATGTATACTTATCTGGCAGGAGCAACGGGATTAACAGCTTCTTTTCCGCCTACCTTGCAAGATGGCGGTTTTGATAAACTTTGGTACCGTTTGCAAGATCCGGCAATAAGGGCGCAAATGAAAATTGCGATGAACACCGATGCCAGTGATTGGGAAAATTTATATTATGGAGCTGGCACTCCAGATAAAGTTTTGCTTCTAGCGTTTAAGCAAGATTCGTTAAAAAAATACACAGGCAAAACGTTGGCAGAAGTTTCAAAAATCAGAGGAACATCTCCTGAAGAGACGGCCATGGATTTGATTGTGCAAGACAGTACAAGAGTTGGTGCGGCTTACTTCTTAATGAATGAAGAAAATGTAAAAAAACAATTGGCATTACCCTGGATAAGTTTTGGTTCAGATGAAGCCAGCTATTCCGCAGAGGGTGTCTTTCTAAAATCAAATGCACATCCAAGGGCCTATGGTAACTTTGCAAGGGTAATTGGACATTATTCCAGAGATGAAAAAATATTGCCTTTGCAACAAGCTGTTTACCAGTTATCCAAATTACCGGCTACCAATTTAAAATTGCTTAAGCGTGGCGAATTGAAAGTAGGAAATTATGCCGATGTCGTGGTATTCGATCCCGACATAGTTACGGATCATTCTTCTTTTGATGAACCTCATCAATATGCCACAGGTGTAGAAAATGTATTTGTGAATGGAATTCAGGTTTTAAAAAATGGAAACCATACCCATGCAAAACCGGGAAGGTTTATAAAAGGACCCGGGTATGGAAAATAACATTTTGTGGGGGGGACAGCCGGATAGTTACATAAACGAAGAGATCGATAGCTGTAATCAAATAGAAATGAAAGCAAGAGCCCTCGCGTGTTTGATCAATAGATTTCAAGCTTGTTATCCTTGCCTTTGAGTGAAACCAGATGATCTGTATTTGTGTTGAGATCCAACTCCCGATCATTAACGATCACCTTCCTGGCATCTTTAATATCGATCAGTAATGTCCAGTTTTCAAGTAGTTGTTTAATACGATACTCTTTGTATTCACTTTTCTGACTGATGGAAAGGCTGATATAATTATTACCCACTTTCACGTTATCAAGAGAAGCTTCCTTCCAATCTTTAGGCAAATGAGGGGACAGGATAACACGTTTCTCATAGGCTTTAGGCTGGAAACCAAAAAAGTATTCTACCATGGGAACGGCAACGCCATAAATATTCCAAGCCTGCGTAATCATACCGAAGTCAGGAGATACTTCATACATCGAACCGGGCAATGCATAACTGAATGAGTGCTGAAGTTTCTTTATGTATTGCAAAGCATCCTCCATATCTCCATAACGAGCGGCAGCAATCGCCTGCACACTGGTAGGTAACGTCATGACGGCACCGGTATAAGAAAATATTTTCTTTCTTGATTTTAAAACTATGCTGTCATCTTCTTCTGTTCGGTCGATACCTGTAACGAAAACTCCATACGGATTTTCATACGTCTTCGCTTTAAGGCGCGCGGCTTTAGCTTTTTCCATATCCGCAATGCCGGTTTCGAGCGGAGTATTCACCACCCAGTTGTGATAGATGACATGCGGCATGGGCTTGCCTTTTTTATACTTCGTCATTTGCTTTTGGGTGTTCTTCAATTCAGCAACGGCCCATGTTTTTCCCAAAGTATCCGAACGTGTCAGTGCCGCCTCTAGCACCGGTGTGGCTTGTTCCACTGTACCTATGAAATCACCAAACGAATTTTCATTGGGCTGCCACCATTCTTCATTGATTTTTATTTTTAATTCATCGGCTATTTGTTGATAATAAACAGCGTCAGCGCTGTCTTTTAACGAATGAGCAAGTTCAGCCAGGCTCACCAACGCCTGTTGGGTATAGGCTGCCACATCAATCATCTCCAGTTTGGATTCAAGACCTGGTATTTCCATCATGCCGCTGCCATTGGGATAATGATTACCATCAGGATCTTTTTCCACCAATAGCCAACTCATACCTTTTTTAAGATCGGGAAAAATTTGTTTCACCAATTCGTGATCTCCAGTCCATCGATAATAGTTGTTGACCAATGTAATAAACTGGGCAGTCTCATTGACATTCCCCGGATTAAAAACCGATCCGTTGGTTGACACTTCATGTAAGATGCGGCCGTTTTTATTTGTTTGCTGTGAAAGCTGATGCAACAAAAGAATGGTAGTTCGGGCCAGTTCATGATCTCCCGTTGCTAATACACCTTGCAGTGAATAGGTTGCATCAGCACCAAACCACCAGGGGTAATCAGGGAGGCCGGCAGAGAGACCAGCTCCTTGTTCAGGAACATATCGAGTAAGCCAATCGGTATTGTATTTCAGCCATTCATACATTTGACTGATCTCCAGATCAGGAATAGAAAGGTGAGCAGTCCTATCGATCAATTTATAGCGATCGATTTTCTGTTTTATTTTTTCTTGTCCTTGTGTTTTCAGGATATCGTAGGTTTTGCGTAGAGCCTCTTCAGATTGATAAGATCCTGCGATAAATACTGGAACGATGATTTCTCCTTTCGCTGGAATTGAAATCGAATAGGTTAACGTTCCGTTTTTTCCCAATCCACTTCTTGCTATCGGGCTACAACCTTCCGGTTCAATGGAATACTTAGCACTTTGCGTTGATCCATACATGGTAAACCAGGTATTGGCCGTATCTTTTGCTATAAGTGCACCCAACTTCTCATCAAAGGAGATTTCATCTTCCGCATCCACCATATCCGTACGCTCTCCCAGCCAGGTGGGGCGTAAATCGATCATTCCTGTAAAAGAAAAGATGATATTTTTAATCTCTTCTCCTGTATTCATAATTCGATATTCCACCAATACACCCTCGACACCATCCGGTATAGCTTGAATTCGATCTACGTTTATGTTTTTATCCGCCCAATTAAAGTGGTGCATGTTTGCCATAGGATAATTGGTGAACTTTTCTGCTTTGTCGAGGCACAAGGAATCACTACTGTTTTGAATTTTAATGCTGGCTGTAAAGCCGTCCATGAGTTTGATCGGGTGATCCCATATTCCGCCCATCTCTCCGGCAATATGCCAGCCGAGATCTGGAAAACTTCCATCCTGGTAGCCAATAACGTAAACGCGATCACCTGCAGTAACAAATGGAGAAGTCAGATACTGTGGTTTTCCCTCTATAGATGATAGATCAGTAACTTTCTGAAACAAACTAGTGACCGTCTTTTTTTCAGGAGTTGAACAACTGATAAGGAAAACAAGTAATGTGATAAACGGGTGCACAGTAATCTTCATGATCCTAAATTAGTTGTTATCGGATTAAGTTGAATGAATAGCCATGCAAAATACCCGATATCATCGCTAAATTATAAAATAGTGCCAGGCACATAAATCAAGACTTTCTGCAATGCGGTTAATCATGGTGATGATAATAGGATGAAGATGAAAGGAAGCCTAATACGTTGTATTTCATTTCAATTTTAAAAGGGCAGCTGCCTTATCTATCTGCTTTGAATATTGGACAATATTTTTAGCGACAATTTCAATTTGTTGTTGGGCCTCATTCCAGTTTCTCTCTTCAATACCTTCTCTGATTCCGGGTAATGTTTTTACCCCATAGCCAGTATAATATCCAGGAGCATAAATTGTATGCTTGAACCATGGTCTACGTGGGAGGCCGGCATCAACTATTAGATTTTGTTCTGCAGTAAAGAGCAGTTTATTCAGTGGAGCCAAGTTGGAACCTGGATTAGGGTTAGCCTTGATTAATGCGGCATAATTATCGGAACTTTTCTCCAGTGTCGCGACTGCGTTTAATAATTCACTGAAATTTAAAAAGGGAACTGGTCCTTTTGCTTGGGACTGAACAAATGTTTTGGTAGGGTCGCTCGCCAATTGATACCGGTTTTCTTGAATCATCTGATCTTCGACCTCCGTAGAAGTTCTCATGTTTTCCAGGAGTGTGCTAACTTCACTGACATAACCATTCACTGTTTTAGAGAAGCTCGTGAAATCAAAAGGAAGGACAGTTGCATTTACCAACCTTAACGTGGCTCGTCCAGCAGTTTTAGCGAGCGCAATTCCGTAATCAAACTTAGGATCTTTAAATCTTTTGTAAAGCGCATAGGAATCATAGATGGAATGGTACTCGCCTCCACCGTCCTCTCCACCATAACTAATATTAATAGCGGGAATACCGAGGTGCTGAATAAATGGACTGTAATCGGAACCAGAGCCAAGTGCATCAATAGAAATGGATGGAGCGTTGAGTATTTCTTTTTTGGTTTTAACGTCAGAGGCATGAGCAGCCAAAGCAGATTTTTTCCTTTCCAAGACGCTAACATTAGTTTGAGGATCAATTACATCTCTGGCAATATCGCTCACCATTTGCTCCAGGGTATGAGAACCTTCGGCGTACAAAAATCCTCTTCCATTGCCATCTGAGTTGATGTAGGCCACCACCTTTTGTTGCAACTCTTCAGCATACTGTTCCACCCATTCCGTGGAGCCTATTAAACCGGGTTCTTCTCCATCCCATCCACAATAAATAATTGTACGTTTCGGTTTCCAACCTGATTTCACTAGTTCACCAACTGCTCTGGCTTCCTCCATTAATACCACGATACCGCTAACTGGATCGGTGGCCCCATTGACCCACGCATCATGATGATTTCCTCTTACTACCCATTCATCCGGCAATTCTGATCCTGTAAGTCTTGCAATTACATTGTGACAATCCACCAGGTTCCAGTTGAATTCTAATTTCAGGTGCACGCGCACTGGTCCAGGGCCAACATGATAGGTGAGGGGTAGCGCCCCTCGCATGTATGCTGGAGCGACCGGTCCACCCAATGCACTTAATAGGGGTAGTGCATCTTCATAACCGATTGGAATTACAGGGATGTTGATCAGGTTATCGGCTTGCGCCCTTTCAATTCGTTTGGCCTCCTTTGTAGCGCCAATGTTGGGAGTAAGTGGATCACCTGGTCTTACGGGAAGGTCTAATACTGATCCCCGTTGTGCCCCCAACGACGATCTATAGGCGCCTTTAGGGTACACATCACCTTGAAAATAGCCATCATCTTTTGGATCAGAATAGATAATGCAACCGATAGCTCCTTTTTCCTGGGCTACTTTTGGCTTGATGCCTCTCCACGATCCACCATATTTAGCAATAACTATTTTTCCTTTTACATCAATCCCTAATTTGTCTAATTCATCGTAGTCGGCAGGTACACCATAACCGACAAACACCAATTCTGCCGTAACATCACCATCTGGTGAAAAGCCGTGGTAAACGGGTAGTTGCTCCCTGGTTTGTCCGCTTGTTGCATCCTCTTTTAGCGAAGGTTCAGCTAACCTGGCGGTGTATTTGGTTGGAGCAGTCATTTCTAATATTCTCACTTTTGGCGTGGGAAACAATACTTTGTACGTTTCAATGGTAGCATCATAACCCCAACTTTTGAACTGATCGCGTATCCATTCTGCGTATTGTTTGCCCATGGCCGATCCCAGGTGATGCGGATGTCCTGAGAGATACTTCATCCATTGATCCAGGTTCTCAGCTTTTAGGTAGCTATCAAATTTTTCTTCAAGGGTAAACTCCTTCATTACTGTTTCTTCAGTAAACCCTTGTATTGCTTTCTGCGAAAAGGTCTGAGAGGAAATTAAAAGGGCTAAGATGATTAAATAGTTTCTCATGGTAGAAGTTAGGGATTTAGAATGAGTGTGAATATACCGGAGATGAAGGGTGCAAATCATAATTTTTTATAAATGGTTTTATACTAATTCTAAAAAATGATTTCTTCTGAAGCGTTGATTAGAAGAATCCATTGATAAATTTGTGCAGTTCGTCAGAAATATTATTGTTAATAAGGAACCAACGATCAACTATGAAACTAAAGAGAAGAGAATTCATTAATGTTTCTGCATTGGCAGCAGCCACAGGAATAGCGTCTACCATCAATGCTTGTAATACGGAAAGGGTCTCCGAGGAAGCAATAATGGAGGATAACCTTAAATCCATGACGGCAGATGTCGTTCCCATTGCGTTGGAGGAAAGAAAATCAAGGGTGGCCAAGGCCCAACAGTTAATGATGGAACAGAACATCCATGCACTGATTCTTGATGCAGGGTCTACGATGAAATATTTCACCGGCATTAGTTGGTGGCCGAGCGAAAGAACCATGGTGGCTATCATTCCTGCAAAGGGTGAAGTGAAATACATATGTCCAGGCTTTGAAGAGGCTCGTCTCAGGGAATTGATAAAAATCGGAACAGAAGTATATCCCTGGCAAGAAGATGAAAGCCCTTACAAGCAGATTGCAGGGGCATTAAAGGACTCGGGCATAACCACAGGGACAATTGGGATAGAGGAGCAACTTCGCTTTTTTATTTTGGATGGAATACGAAAAGAAGCACCACACTTAAATTATGTAAACGGAGATGTGGTAAGTATTCCTTGTCGTATCATAAAATCTCCCAGAGAAATCGCGTTGATGCAGAAGGCCGCAGCGATTACTATGGCGGCCATGAGCATTGGCATCAGGAATTTAAAAGAAGGAATGAGTCCGGAGGAATTTATAGCTGTCGTTAATAGTGCTCATAGAAATTTTGGTGCGGAGCCATCGTTTGCCGATGTGAATTTTGCGCAGGCTTCTGCATTTCCTCATGGCAGTGTTCAGCCTCAGCAATTAAAGAAAGGCGATATTGTATTGATGGATTGTGGTTGCAAAGTTGAGGGCTATTGTTCAGACATCAGCAGAACCATTGTATTTGGCACAATGCCAACCAAAAGACAGCAGGAAATATGGGACCTGGAACAAAAGGCGCAAGCGGCAGGCTATGCGGCTGCTAAAGTCGGTGTTGCACTAGAAGAGGTGGATGCAGCTGCACGCAAAGTAATTGTCGATGCCGGCTTTGGCCCCGACTATAAATTACCAGGCTTACCTCATCGTACTGGCCATGGTATCGGTATGGACGTGCACGAGTGGGGTAATGCAGTACGTGGCAATAAACAAGTGTTGCAACCGGGAATGTGTTTTAGCATTGAACCCAATATATCGATTGTGGGCGAATTTGGCGTTCGCCATGAGGATTGTGTTTACATGACAGAGGAAGGCCCAAAATGGTTTTCGCAACCCTCAGTTTCTATTGACAAACCCTTCATTTGAATTGATTTATTCAACCTCTTTTTGTTCCATCGTGTCTTTATGTCCTTCAACTAACTCAGTTTTTATTTCGTTGTCGTAGTCTTGTTCATTTTTACGTGTGAGTAAAAGGCCGGTACCGGTGATGCTGATGCCTGAAATGGCAAGCAGGATCAACAAGGTAAGACCAGCTAGTCTCATAAATTTTTTAATTGATTTCATGGTAATAAATTGAAAACGGGCTAAGTCGTTGATAAACGCTTCAGCAGCAATTGTAAAATCCGTAATGATTGAGAAGAGGATATTATCCCTTCACTGGAAAAGAATGTTCATCCTCGTCAGCAGGAATATTACCATGAAGTATTCCGCCCTTGGGCGAGAAGGGAATAAAATGGGCATTGCATTTTTTAACGATCAATGAAATCGACTGCGTATATCCGTCAATGTAATAACGGAATGAAAAAGTACCAATGGATATATCAGGCTGGATCGCCTGCGTTCCTGAAAAATCGATCGGTAAATTTCTGGTTGACTTATGAACACCATCGGAAAGCGTTAATTCAGTTTGCCTGAGGTGCTTTAATGGGGCCGATGAAACGCTTTCGGAATTACCGCTGCTGAACGAGAAGAACAGGGTAAGTGAAACCAGCCAGATCAAGTATTTCTTGCTTGATATTTCCGAAAAATCTCTCATGAAGTGCAAAGATAAATTAAAGAATCGGAATTCTCCTTTGGACCGCCAGTTCCTTTAAGATTATCGAGCCAAGGAGTTTCTCTTCAAGCAGTATTGCCCATGTAGTCAAATAGAGCACAACGTCCCCTTTAACATTATGCTTCAGGTGTCTTTTTTCATTGGGCAATGTTTGAAGAACAGACGGGTCTGAAAGCCGTTCCAGGTGTCTTAATTCATCTGCTGTAAAGCCGAAATTGATTAATTCATCAATAAGGCTATCCATTGGCAACCCACTGGTAGGACAGTAGTCATTGAGTTGTTCTGACCAATCCCCATGTCGTTCCATCGCCCTGCGATGGATTTCTTCTTTTGATAAGGAAGTTATCTCCTGGGCAAGGAACCCACAGTTGCATAAGCCCATATGGCCCCATTGATAAGAGCTACTATTTTGAATATTTTGAGCAGTGGCCCGCAGGGCCTGGATGAGTTCAAAACGAATGTTAGCCATAATAAATTG
>JAHEMS010000515.1 GCA_024643595.1 Bacteroidota bacterium | reverse complement strand
CAACTTCTTCGATAATAATTAATCGAACTGGCACACCAATATTGACTTTATTATTGCTTTTGGCATAACTACCCAAATCCCTAACGTTGTTTATCAAATACCAATTAGGTAGTTTTATTTACAATAAACCCAATGCATATGAAAACAAAACTTGCTTTTCTTTTAATGTTGGTTAGTGGTTATTCTTTTAGCCAGGATTTGCCCGATCTTAAAGCGTATTCAAAGGACATCGGATTCAATACCAATTTTATATTGAATGGAATAATAAACTCTTCAGGCAGTCCATTCGATATCATGTTCAAAAAACAAAAAACTTCCAATACCGCTATTCGTTATGGTACCGACATATATGCGAACCTAACCACGAACACCAATAATGGTTCTAGTTCATATTATCAATACAATAACTATTCGTTGAGTATATCTGTTGGTAAAGAAAAACAAAATCAATTAAGTAAAAAATGGATTTTCTATTACGGAGGCGACCTGGCACCATTCTATCGATATTACGAAATGTCTTACTATAATTTAGGCCAGATACAAAATAAAACCAATGACAAAGACTTTGGCCTTAGGGTGTCACCATTTTTAGGTATACGCTTTCAAATTACTGATCGCCTTTATATAGGCACTGAAGCGTTGCTTACTTTATCCTACAGCATACAAGAAACAGGCTGGAAATCTTACAATAATGCCACTGTTACGACTGAGTCAAATAATAGTTTCAACAATCTTCGATTTCACGCATTACCGGCTAATGGCTTTTTTATTTTTTACCGTTTTTAAAAACTATTTCAACCACCCTTCAATCTCCTGAAGGGTGGGATTTTGTACGCCTTCCAACTTCAGTTTTTTACGCATCCCCGGGATATCATTGAAAAGTTTTGTGGCTTTAATCTCTTTTAGTTGTGCGACAGATTGTATTCCCAACTTGTGCAGAATAGGAATCAATTCAGCCCGCACCCCGATCGATTCAAAATCACCGGCCGCTCCTGCTTCAGCATGTTTCTCAGGTTTCATCTGCGGAAAGAAAATTACATCCTGAATAGAAGGGGAGTTAGTCATGATCATGGAAAGACGATCGATGCCAATTCCTAAACCTGCCGTTGGTGGCATGCCATATTCTAATGCTCTTAAAAAATCTTCATCCAGCGTCATCGCTTCTTCGTCTCCACGCTTACCCAACTCAAGTTGCTCTTCGAAGCGCTCACGCTGATCGATTGGATCGTTCAATTCAGAGAACGCATTACAAATCTCTTTGCGATTGCAAATAGCTTCAAATCGCTCCACCAATCCTGCGTGGGTGCGATGCTTCTTTGCCAACGGAGACATCTCGAGCGGATAATCCGTAATAAATGTTGGTTGAATCAAATTAGGTTCACACTTCTCACCAAAAATCTGATCGATCAATTTTCCTTTACCCATGGTTTCATCCATTGGCACATGAAGTTTTTTGCAGGTATCGCGCAATGAGGCCTCATCCATTTCAGAAATATCAATTTGGGTGAAGTGCTGTATGGCTTCATACATGGTGAACCGCTTCCACGGACGCTTAAAATCAATGAGATTTTCACCCACTTTCACCTCTGTTTTTCCGTGAAGATCAATCGCTGCTTTCTCTATCATCTCCTCCACCAGGTTCATCATCCAGTTGTAGTCTTTGTAGGCTACATACAATTCTACCTGCGTGAATTCAGGATTGTGAAAACGTGACATTCCTTCATTGCGGAAATCTTTTGAAAATTCATACACACCACTAAAACCACCGACAATCAAACGCTTCAGATAAAGTTCATTGGCGATACGCAGATAAAGCGTCATGTCCAGTGTATTGTGATGGGTCTTGAAGGGTCTTGCTGCTGCACCTCCGTAAAGTGGCTGTAAAATCGGAGTCTCTACTTCCAGATAGCCCTTATCATTCAGGTACTCGCGCATCGAATTTACCATCTTGGTGCGCTTTATAAATGCCTCACGAACTTGTGGATTTACAACAAGGTCAACGTAGCGTTGACGATACCGTTGCTCCGGATCCGTAAAGGCATCGTGTAATGTTATATTGCCTTGCTCGTCTTTGGTTTCCTTAACAATGGGAAGGGGCTTGAGTGACTTGGAAAGAACTTTAAAACTGGTAACATGAATAGAGATTTCTCCTGTCTGTGTGGTAAACACAAAACCTTTTACACCAATAATATCACCAATATCAATCAGCTTTTTGAATACCGTATTATACAGTGTTTTATCTTCACCCGGGCACAGGTCATCCCTGCGGAAGTATAACTGAATGCGGCCTGTTTCATCCTGTAGTTCAGCAAACGAAGC
Source organism: Bacteroidota bacterium (assembly GCA_024643595.1). GTDB lineage: Bacteria > Bacteroidota > Bacteroidia > Cytophagales > Cyclobacteriaceae > ELB16-189. The sequence continues at coordinate 448 of JAHEMS010000515.1, read as the reverse complement.
ATTGCCCATAATTCTGCGTGACATGATCCGGCCAGCAATGGAGATATCCTTGTATTCAATCTTCTGATTGGCATAGTGCTCATGGATATCTGCTGCCGAAACGTTGATTTCGAATAATTCTGCCGGATAAGGGTTAATACCCAGTTTTACCAATTCCTGTAAACTTTGTCTGCGGATGATCTCCTGTTCGCTTAATTGCATGATGTTAGCGCTTTATTTTATAGTCGAGGGGCAAAAATAATCAATAATTAATGTACAATAGCCACTGAACAATTGACAATCACTATTGAAAATCAACAGGACAGAAAATTTACTTGCTACCGTTTTTCCTGCGGGCCAGCTCTTTTCGGATCATGATGAGCTCGCGGCTGCTTTGGCCGGCCACTGAGGTGTTTTCTGTTGCTCTGCGAATCAGATAAGGCATCACTAACTCAACGGGGCCGTAAGG
>JAHEMS010000091.1 GCA_024643595.1 Bacteroidota bacterium | reverse complement strand
TTGTATCCAACAAAAGAGATACGCAGGGTGTGCGTGCCAACAGGAACAGTATTGAGATTGAAATTTCCATCAGGATCGGTAGTTGTTCCAGTCAGCAGATCAGCGTTAATCAGTACGATAGATGCTCCAGGTAATGGAGTGTGCGATACGTTGTCCACGACCGTTCCTCGAATAGTTTGCGTAAGCGATTGCCCGTTTAATGATAGGCCAATTAGCATCAGGACAAAAAGAAGAATATTATTTCTGAAGTATGTCATACAATCATTTTTTACATGGGTATGACAAATGGGTTATCCTTAACCCCTACTTGATTTTAAATTATTTATTTAGCGAAAGAAATTTACAGAAACCGAAGTGCTACTTTAGCTCCCCACCACATCTTCAGATTAATGTCGTGGTTTAAATTTTCATCATAGATTATTTTTGGTTTATAATCTGTGAAGAGTTCTGGATAGTCGGTAAACGTGGTGCGCGTCATGTAACCATTCAGCGAGATGCCCGTAGCGATGGAGAATTTTTTTGCCACTTGAAAGTCGAGTCCGATGTAGGCTTTGTTCAGCAGGCTTAATGCATTCGTAAAACTTCCTCTGTTTATATGTTGAGACGATAGATCCAGGTCCAGGTATAGCCAGCGGGTTAACTTGCGGGCAGTACCTAATCCATATCCAAAAGTCCATACCGAAGTATCAGCTGGTGACAACGATTGCTTTGGTTTTAATCCCGCCATAATCATGGTGTGAAATTTTCTTGCCCCACTGCGAAAGGCAAGATTTGAATAAAACACCTCGTCGGCAGAGAGCTCTATTTTATGATATCCTGATTTGACAATGCTTAATAATCCAACCGGAATGCCGCCTAATGAATCGGCATAATTAAACAATCCAATTTGGGTCCCCTTCACATTCTTTCCATAATTATAAAAGGCGGAAATTTGTGAGCCTGAAATTTTTTTAGTCGCGATGTTGGTGAATCCGGCAATTTGTGAACCGCGGTAATCACCTATTTGTACATTACCAAAACCGGCTATTTGAGCGCCTCTGGAATTTCCAAGGGTAACATTGCTGAACCCCGCTAATTGAACTCCGCTTACTCCCTTTAAGTTTGTATTGGCAAAACCGGCTAACAGCACGCCCCGGCTTTCACCTAAATTTGTATTGGCAAAACCCGCCAGCTGAACGGCTTTTGTCTCGCCACCATTTACATTGGCGAAGCCAGCCGCTTGAATGCCATACACATTTCTGCCAACGAGGTTTGTAAAGCCGGCAATCTGCAACCAGCTTACGTCAGCCCGATCCATATTCACGAAAAAACCCAACTCAATTTGTTTTGTTCCCATGGAGTAGCCACCCAGAAAGTTGATGGAGTAATCATTAATCACATTACCACTCAGGCGTTCGTTGGTGCCTATGAACGGAAGAAATGAAACCTGAACGAGTTGATAAAGTGTATCATGAATATTTTGAACGTTGGGTTCATCCTCATAAGGCATCACAAATTCATTTTCAACATGCACGGTGGAATCAATCGGAATGGATATGGCCGAAATCAACAAGGAATCAGTTTTATCGGGTTGAATGGATATCGTGATATACTGATTGTCAGGAGCCGTGATACTTACCAGTGTATCCAGGTAATTTTTCTTGCTCACTGATATGGAAATAGAATCCGTTCGCTTCTCAAGTTTCAATTTGAAATAACCGTAATCGTCAGTGACTGTGGAAGTAACTGAGCTTTTTTCATACACACTGGCTTTTGCAATTTTTTCACCCGTTTGAACATCCTGGACATAGCCATTCAGAATGATGACCACAATATTATTTTTAGCCTGAACAATTGGCGCTTTGGTAATGATGAGGTATTTGCTTTTTTCTTTGAAATTCATAGACCCATGAAAAATTTCATTGAGTACATCCCTGATGGATTTGTTGGAGACTTCGAGCGTTACAGTTTGATCGGCAGCAATGATGGCGCTATTATACGAAAAGGAAAATCCAGCATCCTGACCGATACGCGATAGTACGGAAGGGATTTTTTCATCCGTAGCGGTCATTGAGATCTTTCTTTCAAGAATCGGAATATTGTTCTGAGCGAACGTGATGGATTTAAAAAGAATGAAGCAGAGTATAATTGCGAACAAACGATTCATACCAGGACGTTAATTATCGCAACCCTTTCCACTCAGGATTAGCTGATCATTCTTTTTAGTTAACTCAAGTCCCATTGTTTCAGCGATGACTTCAACAATAATTTCAGGATCATCTTCTTTAAAGTTGGCGGTTAGCCGACAGGTATACAGGGATTCATCGGCCAGACTTATTTTTGAATTGTAGACCTCGTTCAGCAGTGAAATCACTGACCGCAGATCAGTATTATTGAAACTAAACACTTTAGTTTTATAGGCCAGTAAGTTAGTGTCTGGCTTTTCGATGCGATAAAATTCTTTCGCACGTTTGCTATAAATCGCTTTTTCGCCAGCCTTTAAATTTAGCCCAGAATCCAGTTTAGTATAAAACTGAACTTCTCCATGAGTAACAACAATTTCAATGGTATCCTTTTCAGGATAGGCCTTCAGGTTAAATTCAGTTCCAATGTCGCGCACCAGAATTTCATCGGCCTCAATAATGAACGGCTTTTCTTCTTCATGCTTTACCGTAAAGTACGCTTCTCCTTTCAATTTTAATCTTCTTGTTTTCGCACGTGGATTATATTCGAATTCGATTTCTGTCTTTTTATTTAAAAAAGCTGTGCTGCCATCAGGTAATGTATCCTGTCTTGTGGTTTTTTCAGTGATCACTGCCAGCGTTTGTACAGTAGGCGCCGTCAGCCAATAAAATAGAGACCCTACACTTAGCAAAAGAATAATGCCGGCGGCCATGCGCAAAGGAGATAAGAAGCCAGTACGTTTATTTAATGAAATTACTTTGCCTTCTTTTTTTAATTGATCCTTCACCTTATTCCAGGCGGCATCCGTATCGAAATCTACCTGGACAGGAACGGCTCCTGCTTTATCAAAAATCTCTTTTAGCTGATTAAAGTACTTTTCGTTTGCTTCACTTAGCTTTCTCCAATGGATTACCTCTCCCTGCTCCTGGGCGGTAGCTTCACCGGCAAGCACCTTACCAATCAAATCATCCATATCGTTCATCACATTTTCCACCTTATTCAAAAAGATCTTTCATAAATAGTAAAAGCAAGGGTAAATACTCTTTCAATTGTTCACGCATTATTTTTAATGCTTTTCCCATATGATTCTCCACTGTCTTCACCGAGATTTGAAGTTGGTCAGCTATCTCCTGGTATTTCAATTCTTCAAATCGGCTTAATTGAAACACGAGACGACATTGTTCCGGTAAAACTTTGATCGCTTCAGTGATTTTTGATTCTAACTCGGAGGCATAAACTTTTTGTGAAACGGATTCATAGGTGGCATCAGTAACTGCAAGCTCATGCGCCACATGCTGCTGTTTTATTTTTTCATGTTTGATGACGTTGAGGCTGGCATTGCGCACCATCTTATATAGATAAGACTTCAATGAAGTTTGAATGTCGAGGGTCTTTCGTTTTTCCCAAACCGTGATAAATGCAGATTGCACCACCTCCTCGGCCTCTTCTTTATCTTCCAGAAAAGAATAAGCATAACGGCATAGGGATTGGTAATAGGCTCTAAATATCATCTCAAAAGCACTTTCGTTGCCTGATTGTATTGTTTCCAAAACCTGTTTTTCCGATAAATCCACTGCTTTTGGTTCTATTCAGTGCAATTTACGGTTTTACGGCTTTGGGGTTATGACAACTCAATGAACTTTTACCCCTATTGGATCGGTGAGATAAAAAAAAGGTCATCCGTACAGGATGACCACATTCTCCAAAAAGACCTGATATTAATTATTTGTTTCTTTCAAAACGGTAGACATCCGGCATCTCAGAATCCTTATGCATGCTTACTTCTAAGTCTTTGATTAATCCATTTCGGATATCATATACCCATCCATGAACATATGGGCCTCCGCGTTTTTCCCAGGAATTTTGAATAATAGAGGTTTTACCAAGATCATAGACCTGTTCAATCACATTAAGTTCAATAAACCGGTCTTCGCGTTCTTTCATGTCCTTGATAACCTCCAACTCATCCTGATGCATACGATACACATCTTTTATATGTCTTATCCAGTTATCAATAAGTCCGATTTGACGGTTCATCATGGCTGCTTTTACGCCACCACACCCGTAATGCCCACAAACAATGACATGATTAACTTCAAGTACATTGACGGCATAGTCCAGCACACTTAACATGTTCATATCGGTATGCACTACCATGTTGGCAATATTGCGATGCACAAAAACCTCACCGGGGTTGGTACCGGTGATTTCATTGGCAGGCACCCGGCTGTCGGCACAACCAATCCATAAGAACTCTGGTTTTTGTACGTTGGCCAGTTGATTAAAAAAGTCTTTGTTTTCCTGTAGTTTTTGTTCTACCCAGGCCCGGTTCTGAAGCAGAAGTTGTTCGTATTTTTTCATGGTATTAGTTAAATTATTTTAATCCTTTTTCTTTGATTTTAATCCCTTTGATCTCAACGTCAATATTTTTGGTTTGAGCCATGTCAATAAAATCTTCAATGGTTTCGATAATATCTTCATCAATAAATTGAGCTTTAGTGCCATCAATCATTAATTGAGTATCATTGGGTACTTTCAGAAATATATTTCTGATCTCTGCTTTATGTATAAATGAAATATCCTTCGAAAACTTGATGAGATAATTGTCATTAGTATTTACTGAAATAATAGCTCTGTGGAAATTTGTTTTTAAGATGAAAAACAACGCCACGACTATCCCTAGAAATACACCCTGTAAAAGATTCGTAAACAATATGGCGATGATAGTTACGATGAAAGGTAAGAACTGACTGGCCCCCTTTTCATACATTTCTTTATACAATGCGGGCAGCGTAAGTTTATAACCCAATAAAAGTAAAATAGCGGCAAGGCAGGATAAAGGAATTAGATTAAGAACTCCCGGAATAGCCAGTAAAGCGATCAACAGAATGGCCCCATGCGAAATCGTTGAAGCTTTTGACCGTGCTCCGGCAGTGATGTTAGCTGAACTTCTTACGATGACTGAAGTGATCGGTAATCCGCCCAATAGTCCGGAAACAAGATTGCCAACGCCCTGCGCTTTCAACTCCTGATTAAGCGGAGTAATTCTATGAGCAGGATCCAGTTTATCACTGGCCTCAATACTTAATAAGGTTTCAATACTGGCAACGATAGCGATGGTTAATGCCACTACATAAATTTTGGAATTGGCTAATTGAGTAACATCAGGGAAAGAAAACGATGAACGCGTATCGGATAAATCAAGTAGTGCTGGCACGGAAACAAAATGGTTTGCATCAATAACCAGATTGGGGAAAAACAGGGTAAATATTTTGCTGAGTAAAATACCAAAAATTACAACCACAAGCGGAGCAGGTAGTAATCTGAAAAAACGAAAGCGCTTAAAATAATTTTTGTTCCAGATGATTAATAGGAGCAAACTCACGGCACTGACTATTACTGCGCCAGGACTCAAAAAATCCATTGAGGTAAGAATCTCAGTAAATGTATTTTGTCCATCTGCCTGAAAAAAGCTTTCATCACCTTCGAAGTCTGCATCATATCCGAAAGCATGTGGAATCTGTTTTAAGATCAGGATCAGACCAATAGCCGCCAGCATTCCCTTGATAACAGATGATGGGAAGAAATGTCCAAGAGTGCCGGCCTTAATAAAACCAAATCCAATTTGTATTAATCCTGCTATTGCCACACTTAGCAAAAAGGATTCAAAGGAACCAATCTCTAAAATACCCGCTGCTACTATGGTGGTTAGTCCGGCAGCTGGCCCGCTAACACTTACTGAACTGCCGCTTAAGGAGCCTACAATAATGCCTCCGACAATGCCGGCAATAAGTCCGGAAAATAGGGGAGCGCCCGACGCCAGCGCAATACCCAAACATAGCGGCAACGCCACCAGAAATACGACGACCGAGGACGTAAAATCCGATGACCAAAAATTTCTTAAGTTCATAAGTGAATATAAATTGTTGTGATAAACTAAAAACAGCAAACCATGATGGCTTGCATGATGATTGTTTTAAGCTTGAGGGGGAGGAGAAACTATTTCCGGATAATGGCTTATCCAGTTGAAACAAAAGATTTCCGTTTTTGATTGATCAAGGAAGCTAACGAACAAGACCATCATATCATCCATCCTGATAGCGGCCTCATCCTGATCGGTTTCATTTGCATTTTCCTCTGAGGTATTTTCCGGATTTTCTTCAGTATCATCATTCAGGCCACTGAAAACCACCGCTGATGACCCATGATCTGCTAAAATTTTTTGAAAGACCTGCACGTAACTTATTGTCACCAGTAGCAATGCACTCAATAAGAAAATGGATAGGCGATCTTTCATGGGCTTGCAAAGGTAAGGATTTAAACCCGGACCGTGATAAAATGTTTATTGCATCCGTTATTCCACCTCTACAATGATCTCAATTTCTACGGCAATGTTGCTTGGTAGTGCGGCCATACCAACTGCCGATCGGGCGTGTTTACCCTTTTCACCAAAGACAGCTACCATTAAATCGGAAAAGCCATTAATAACTTTTGGCTGATCAGTAAACGTACTGGCACTGTTTACCATCCCCAACACTTTTACTATACGCTTCACTTTATTCAGATCTCCTAATTCTGCTTTCAAGGTTGAGAGAATGGAAATGCCGGTTTGTTTGGCAGCTTCATAGCCCTGCTCGATAGTCAGGTCGAAACCAAGTTTGCCGGTAATGTACTGACCATTAGCCAACGTTGGTCCATCACCTGACAAGTAAAGAAGATTTCCTGTACGAACAGCTTTCACATAATTGGCAACAGGCTTTGCAGGGGTTATCAACTCGATCCCTAGTTCTTTAAGTTTTTTATCGTAGTCAATTTTTTGGGCACTTGAGGTAATTGCGACAACGGTAATGAGGAGAAGTGCGATAAGAGGTTTCATAAGATTTGTGTTACAAGAAGTAAGATACTATAAAGGGATAATCACGACAACGAGTTTTTATTAAAACGTGCTATTTTTTTTATATGATGGAAATGCATTGAAGAAATTTCAGGTTATTATCTTCAATTAAAAGAAAAAAAGGAGCCTTTAGGCTCCTCAGTTTCCATGTTATTATTTATTGTGCCATCTGCACGATCTTGGCAAGTGGAATGCCGTTGGCCGCAGCGGTAATTTCACTTTCGTTGGAATCATCTATTTTCACCGTCACCAAAGTATTATTCATAGGTATCTGTAAATCATAATTGGTCTTTCCGGTTTCGGAATTTACCTGTTTGTTGAGGATCGATTTATAGCCTTGAACCTTAATCATTTTTTGATTTTCATCACGCATCATACCACCAATCAGTGGCATGGACAGAATGGCATTCAGTGAATTAATCATCGGAGAGTTGTTGATGATTTCGATGGAACCCCTTTTAGGGTCAGCACCATAATAGCGCTGCACATACAAACCCACATAGCTTCCTGTGCCAGTAACATTGTCCTCTTTCTCTACAGCGGCCAGTGCACCCATTTTGGTTGGAAGTACTTTCAAAATTTCTTTTCCGATGGCCATATCAAGATCGCGCAGGGCTTGTTCCATGGCAAACCTGGAATCTTGCAAGTTGCCAGAGGTGTAGGAGGAAGTTGCAGTAGCTATATTTTTATCGAATTCCTGGGCCATGGTTGCAAAACCGGCTGCCAGGCAAAATAATATCAAACTGAATTTTTTCATGACTGTATAGTTTATTGCTCTCCTAATTCTTTTTTGATTCCATCTAAATCAAAGACCTCTGCCGCTTTCATTATTTCCTGCTCGGAGGCAAAGTTGACTCCTTCAAACACCATGAGAGAAGACTGACCTATAGGGACACTTAATTTATATCCGCTTCCATCACTGTATTCAATAATAGCGCGATAGCCTTTTAATTTAGTTTGCTTCCAGTTTTGTTCGCCATTGGTTTGCTGCGCATACCCACCCGATGTGAGATAGGCATTCACTCCGGCCATCCATACGGAATTGTTGGCAACGGTAGCTGTTAATTGCTTATCTTTTTTATCAGAGTATTCACGTTGAATGGTGAGGCCGGCCCAGCCCCAACCAGCACTGGTAACCTGATCAGATTCTACTTCTTTATTTAATCCACTCACCGATTCAGGTAGTGATTTTAATATCTTGTTTCCAATTTCCAGCTCAACACCAAGCATGGCTTGCTGGACCGAATAACGAGCTTCGCCATAACTGTTCTTTTTATAGGATACCAGGGCATCGGATAGATTTTGTTTTACATCGGGAGGAGTTGAGATTAAACCTCCGCCACCTTTATTTGAAGGATTATTGCCACCACCATTATTACCTGCATTCTGTCCTCCTTGAGATCCGGACGTGCCTCCTTGATTAGTTGGGCTATCCGATTGATTTTTCTTTCCACCAAAAAGCTTGTCGATTTCTTCACCTGCTTTTTGTTCAGTTTTACTCCCTACTTTTTGCTTAAGCCTGTTCAGGACTTGAGCTTGTGTGCCAACCGAAGTCAGGCATAAGCTTGCTCCGAAGGCGATTAGATAATGAAACTTCATAAGAATCGATTTGTAGTATAAAAATACAAAATTCAGAAACCATTTGTAGGCAAATGTGAGGCCAAAGGAAATAGAATTGACAAATCGAAGAAAGAAATCAATTATCCTTGCTGATTTAACCGGATTTCATGACAGAAGTCAGCATTCAAAGGATTTTCGAAAAAATTCACATGAAGACATATTCATTTGTAAATACATAAATATTTATCTCCAATCTTTAACTTCATGAAAATTCAAATACTCGATTCAAAATTAATTTTCATGTATGGCAAATCTTTTTGATCTCACCGGCAAAGTGGCTGTGATAACAGGCGCGAGTAAGGGTATAGGTGAAGCGATAGCTGAAGTCTTTGCAATAGCGGGTGCAAGCGTTGTGGTATCAAGCCGTAAACAGGAGGCCGTTGATCGGGTGGCCGATTCAATAATTAATAATGGAGGTCGGGCGAAAGCCATTGCCTGCCACATGGGTGATGCCAGTGATATTACGCGCCTGGTGGATGAAACGATTGCTGCCTATGGAACAATAGATATAGTCGTCAACAATGCGGCTATCAACCCGGTATATGGACCGGTGATAGAATCAGACGGACATGCATTTGATAAAATCATGAACGTCAATGTTAAGGGGCCCTTTGAACTGGCGAAGAAAGCGTATCCTTTTATGAAGAAAAAAAAATCAGGATCAGTGATTAACATCAGTTCAATTGGTGGCTTAAGACCTGAACAGGGCTTAGGGCTTTATAGTGTAAGCAAGGCTGCCTTGATATCACTCACAAAAGTATTGGCCAAAGAGTGGGGTGAGGATAACATTCGGGCCAATGTAATATGCCCCGGCTTGATAAAAACAAAATTCAGCGAAGCGCTGTGGAACAACGATAAAATCATGCACACCATGATGAAAATATTACCGATTAAGCGTGTAGGAACAACAGAAGAGATTGCAGCCCTTGCTTTGTATTTGGCAGCGGATGCATCAGCTTATTCGACCGGAAGCGTATTTACTGCAGACGGAGGATTTACCATTTAAAGGATGATTATGTTTAATCCAACACATAGCGATAAGGTATCGGCGCTCATTCCACAGTATAAAACGTTTCTGCAAGAAGAGGTCTATCCCATTGAGTTGCCTGTTATTTCACATCCCTTTAAGCAATCATTGCCGTTGCTAAAATCTCTCCGGGTAAAAGCAAAAGAAAGAAAACTATGGACACCGCATTTATCTGAAAAAGATGGTGGCTTGGGATTATCACTACCGGATTTCGCGCATATCAGTGAAATATTAGGTACTTCTCCACTCGGTCATTATATTTTTAATTGCCATGCACCAGACATTGGTAACATGGAGTTGATGCATCGGTTCGCTTCCGCGAATCTTAAAGATAAATACCTAAGGCCATTGATGAATGGTGATATTCGTTCATGCTTTGCCATGACGGAGCCAGAGTTTGCCGGATCCAACCCGGTAGATATGGCCACGACGGCTAGTAAAGAAGGAGATCATTACATCATTAATGGACATAAATGGTTTACCACAGCTGCCGATGGTGCCTCATTTACAATTGTCATGGCGATGACCGATCCTAACAATGAAAATCCTTATTTGCGG
>JAHEMS010000090.1 GCA_024643595.1 Bacteroidota bacterium | reverse complement strand
ACGGACAAGGGATTGGTATCCATTTTAAGTGGATATCCAGCACAACCACGCACATCTATAATCAAGTATCCGGAAAAAACGCAGAGCCTGCCATTTCTTACAAAGGAAATGGAAAAAATTGGCTATCACACCTCATTCGTCTACGGAGGAGATATTGGCTTTGCAAACATGAAGTCCTATCTCACCAGCGCTGGATTTAGTAATATCACAGAAGATGAAGACTTCGATAGTCAATTAGATAATTCGAAATGGGGTGTCGCCGATCACTACGTTTTTGGCAGGCTGCTCAACGAATGTGATACCGCCCAGCATCCCTTTTTCAAAGTGATGTTATCGCTGAGTAGTCATGAGCCCTTTGAAGTTCCGATGGACCCTGTGTTCGAAGGTGATGATGAAAATTCAAAGTTTCTCAATGCCTGTTATTACACTGATAAAAGTTTAGGTGAATTTATATTTCAAGCCAAAAACACCGCGTGGTGGGATAATACCCTAATCATTATCACCGCTGATCATGGACATCGATTTCCTAACCCAAAAGAACTTCAAGATAAAGAGCGCTTTAAAATCCCCATGTTGTGGCTGGGTGGGGCGATTGCGAAAAAAGACACGACCATACAATCCTTTGGTGGGCAAACTGATATTTGTAATACATTATTAAGCCAGATTGGCTTGCCCTCATCTGACTTTACGTTTAGTAAGAATATAATGGCAGCCAACACCAGGCCATTTGCTCTTTATATTTTTAATAATGGCTTTGGTTACGTTTCTCCAGCTCACGAAAATATTTATGATTTTGACCTTCAAAATTACTTAAAAAAGGAGGGCGATGAATCTGAACTTCCTTTTGCTAAAGCGTACATGCAACAACTATTTCTTGATTATAACGCCCGATAAAAATGAAAAAATTACTTATCGCTTTGCTCCTGTTAGCTGGAGTATCCCTAACTTCAACAGCACAAGAGATTGGACTTTCATTTTCCTATTTTATCCCACGGAACGGATATTTTTCAACACCCATCAGTCCATTTTCTATTCGCGGGATTGGGGTGAATTTAAATAAGTTTATCGCACTTGAAACAGGTGCCTCCCTTTACCGCATGTCTGGATTGAATATCATGGACTTACCCTTTGAAACTAAAGATGCCTTGCTGGGTCCTAACTTCACATTGTTTGTGCCCGTCGAGTTGGTCATTCAGTTTCAAGGCGAGAATATAGAGTTTGACATTAAGGGCGGCGGGTTTGCTTTTTATGGATTTGATAATAAAATCAATTACGGAAACCTTGATCGGGCCATACGCCAGCATGAAAATTGGTCAGTGGCGAATTCTAATGTGACTTATAATAACCAACCAGGATTTGGATATCACTTTGGAGCAGAATTAACTTTTCATGTAACCCGTCAATTTGGTATTTCAATTGAAACCAACTATCTCATGGGAAGTTCAAAATTTCCGCTTACCGGGACATATAGCGGAGGTACCAATTCAATTGAGACGGTAACTTTTGAATATCCTGAAGCGAAGGTTGACTTCACTGGACTGGAATTCTCCGTAGGAGTAATATTTTCTGGTAAATAGACTTTAATTAGTACCCGGACAACGTTTGAGGTAATGAATCATCATGGAGTCGTTTGGCGACATGAATATTTTTAAGTGTTGTTTTTGATTTGATTTGAGCCAGCGCTTTTTCTGCTGCTGATTGATCTGTAAAATTTCCCGCATACCAATAGAAGTTCATTTCTCCATGCGGGATTTTGAAAAGTTGGTAACGGCTCAACTCTGTATTATCCAATACATCCTTACTATTTTCTTCCGAGTAAGAGCCAAGGCAAATAGAATAACCAAGAGAATCTGGGCTTGAAGATGTCATACTTTTTTCAGTGACATTTAAATTATGTTTGGCATACAACGTTCTTGTATCTTTCCTGAAAGTCCTAAACGCATCCAGCAAAAGTTTATCAGAAATAAAGGTTGTGTCGGTTTCAAAATAGCGGAATGGCAACATGACAAATTCCTTCTTTGAATCATTGGATTTCTGAACCCATTCCAACTCGTACTCTGCCCTATCAATCGAAGTTACTGAAACAGAATCTTGCCTTATTTTCTTCAAATCAATCCAAAGCATGGCTCCACCATCGCGATAGCGGGGCCGTTGACCTGAAATAAAATTACCGAGTGAATAGACTACAAATTGATCCTGCTCCTTCCTCCACTGCATGGGCTGCAACACATGGGGATGTGACCCAATAACAAATTTCGCTCCTTCACGGAAACATAAGTCAGTTAATATTTTTTGTGTCTTATTGGGCAGGCTTTGATATTCATCTCCCCAATGCATGAAAACGATGATCGCATCTGTTTTCTGATTCTTAGCTTTTGCCAGGTCAGCCTTGATCTGTACCGTATCGATCAGATTTACAATGGTTGGACGAGGAACCGGAATTCCATTGGTGGCATACGTGTAGTTAAGCAACGAGAGTCGAAATCCATTTTTTTCAATCAGCAAAGGATACGTTATTTGTCTTGTTATTGAATCCTTAAAGGTGCCTGTATGCAACATTGAAAGGGTGTCCAATACATCAATCGTTCTCTCTATTCCTTTCCTGCCGCGATCCACGCTATGATTATTGGCTGTTACCAATACGTCAAAGCCTACTCTTTTTAATTCATAGGCTAACTCATCAGGTGCGCTGAACTGAGGATATCCCTTGTATGGTTTTCCGGCAAGCGTTAATTCAAGATTGCCGATGGCCAGGTCAGCTGATCGGACTATTGGTATAACATATTCAAAACATGACGAATAATCATAATTACCCTTATCGGAATTAAAAGCGGCAGCTATATTAGAATCATGTTGCATTATATCACCGACAAAAAGTAACGATAATCGGGTTGTATCTTGTGCATACGAATTCACCTGCAAAAACAGGCCCATTAAAAAGGGTAATATTCTACGCATGTGAATAGGCAATGATTTTATTTTCTGCAATAACAAAAATTCTTTCCTCTTTTTTAGGGCTTATCCTGGCTAATCCGGTAAACGAACCAAATGCTGGAAGAATGCCTTGTTGCTTTCCAAAATAAAAACAAGGAAGGGTTAAGGTTTGCCTACCCGTTCCACTTAGCGTTATACCAGGATGTACATGTCCCGACAAATTATAGCGGCCCTCTTGAACCTGGGTTAAGGGCTCATGTGTTAAAATAAAATTGCCTATGGCAAGTTCAACAGGGTGCACGATCATCGCATGACGCTCATACTGAACCGCACTTAGAATGTCATGATTTCCAAGTACGAGCTCAAACGAACAAAATGTAAAATGCTTCCTGATCTGCCCTACTACTTCCCACTCTTCATTATAGTGGCTATGAAAAAGATCTCCTAAAAATATTATCCGATCAGGTTTGGTCTGGTTCAAAAGATTTATCAATAGCTCGGTATTTTTATCATTTGCCTTGGCCGGAACCGGGATTCCTGACTTTCTAAAATGATTTATTTTTCCAAAATGCAAATCAGCCACTAAAAGTATTTTTCTGGATTTAAACCAAAGCGCCTTTTGAGGTAGTAGAGTGACTTTTTCATTCAATAATTTTACCTCCATGTCATCCAAAATTAGAGCTCTGAGCCTAATAAATAAAGTAATTTTTATATCGTGATTAAAAATCCTAAAGTCGAAAGTGATAAAAATAGGCTAGTTATTTGATTGTTTCATATGCTGCCATCAACGGGAATGGCAGAACATTAATTCTCATTTACGGAACAATCTTGCTGCTACTCAAAACTGATCATCATTTTCCTGATCCGGTCTTCAAGTTTCTCTGAAGTTAATTTCTCACGGGTACGATCCACCATTATCGGAAAAGCAAATGGTGTAGGCATTTCTGGTTCTGTTATAATTATTTTTTGATGAGCAATGCGATCCAATGCCCTTCTTAATCTTGCCTCTTCCAATTGAAAATCCATGACTTCTTCAAATGCCTGAAGCAGTAAAAGATTGTGTGATTCATACTCATGAAAAACATTGAAAAACAATTGCGAAGATGATTGAAGATGTCTCTCTTTTATTTTTTTTCCCGGTAACCCTTTAAAAATCAACCCGGAGATGGCAGCAATGTCCCTGAATTTTCTCCGCGCCATTTCAGTTGAATTAATGCTGGCCTGAATGTCTTTTAATAAATTTTCAATTCCCAATACATCAGTTTCGATAGCTTCATAAATTGGAATTTCCTGGTCTGACAGCAATTCAAATCCATAATCATTCATCGCTATTGAAAAGGAGATGGGCTTGATCAGTGCAATTCGATAGGCCACCAAAGCCGCCATACCTTCATGTACAAACCTACCCTCGAACGGATACATCAGCACGTGAAATCCCTCTGAAGAGTGAAAATATTCAATCAGAAATTCATTTTTGCGAGGAAGGTGGGACCGATCTTTCTGAAGATCCATCAACGGACGAAGGAATTTCATTTCTTCATCATTTTCTGTATGGGTGGCCGATTGGTCGATTTTGACACGAATCATTTCGCTCATTTGGGAAGACAGGGGCATACGGCCTCCTTGCCACGAAGGAACCTTTCCCGATTTTCGATTTGATTTACGCACATGCACGTCCATCTCTTTAATACGAACCAATTCCAGACTCCGTCCAGCAAACCAAAATATGTCACCAGGATTTAGACGTGAAATAAAATATTCTTCGATGGTGCCAAGATATTTTCCAGACACGAATTTTACGTATAAAAGATTGTCTCCTACTATGGTACCAATAGACAGTCGGTGTTTCATTGCGATGCGTTTATTATCTACCTTGTAGACTCCGTCTTCAACAATTACTTTGCGATATTCATTGTAGGCTGTCAACGCATCACCCCCAGTGGTAATAAAGGCCAGTACCCATTCCCATTCCTCATCGGAAATGGATGCAAAACTTACGGTAGTCTTTAACTCTGCCAAAATCAAGGCTGGTACAAAGCCATCGGATACCGACAAAGTAATCAAGTATTGAATTAACACATCAAAAGAGCGGAGATATGGAATTCTGTCCTCGACAATGTTACGCTCCAATGCTTCACGCAAAGCTGCTGCTTCGGTCAGCTCCAACGTGTTGGTGGGCAAAAAATATATTTTACTCACCGCGCCGGGTTGATGTCCACTTCTGCCGGCACGTTGTAAGAAACGGGCGACCCCTTTTGGACTCCCAACCTGAATTACAGTTTCCACCGGCCTAAAGTCCACTCCTAAATCCAAGCTGGACGTACAAACCACTGCCTTGAGCTTGCCTTCATGCAATTGATCTTCAACCCAATAGCGCAACTCTTTGCTGATGCTTCCATGATGCATCGCCATCAATCCGGAAAGTTCCGGGGCCTTATCCAAAATTTTCTGGTACCAGATTTCTGCGAAGGAGCGCGTATTGGTAAATAATAAGGTGGTCTTGCTTTGCTTAATAATTGGGATGACTTTATCAATTAATTTAATTCCTAAATGCCCCGCCCATGGTAATCCTTCAATCTCATCAGGAAAGACGGAGATGATTTCTACTTTTTTATTAAGTTTTGCCTTTATTATACGATAAGGATTGCGTTCATAATAATTTCCCAGTAGCACCTGAAGTGATTGCTCCATATTGCCAATGGTTGCTGATATTCCCCAGATTTTTAATGAAGGGTTAATTGCTTTCAATCGCGATAAGGCAAGTTCCATTAAGACGCCGCGCTTCGATCCTATCAACTCATGCCATTCATCAGCAACTATAGTCTGAAGCCCGGCAAAGAAATCAGCATATCCTTTTTGAGATAGTAATACATGAAGACTTTCTGGCGTAGTAATAAGGAAATCCGGAGGGCGATCTTTTTGTTTTGTTCGTTCCTTTGTGGAGGTATCTCCACTGCGAACTCCTATTCGCCAATTCAGACTTAATCCTTCATTGGCGCGCCTTGCGGAATACTCAATTTCCTTGGCTAATGCCCGAATGGGTGTAATCCATATTGCTCGTGGGCCACTATGCTTTATCCGCTGATCCGTTTTCTCCAACCCATCCAATAAAATCGGAATCAATAACGAATAAGTCTTACCGCTACCGGTAGGTGCGTTTATCAAACCACTTTCGCCATTCCATAAGCAATGCCACGCTTCCACCTGAAAAGGAAAAGGTTTCCAACCTTGCTGATCAAACCACTGCCTTCCCAATTCCTCGCGAATATTCATTGTTCAAATAAAGAATAGTTTTAATAACTTTTCAGACTTTATACTGTTATGGTGGACAATACTTACAAACATGGGAAAATATTCGATTAAAGAATTAGAACAGCTATCCGGAATAAAAGCACATACCATACGAATATGGGAAAAGAGACATCAGTTAGTGGCACCCAAGCGAACTGCTACTAACATCCGTTATTATTCAGATGATGATCTCAAGAAGATCATCAATGTTTCACTACTCAACAATCACGGTGTTAAAATTTCCAAAATTGTTGATTTAAGTATTGAAGAAATCAGTCAAAAAGTAGCTGATCTTGCTGCTGTTACCGAAAATACTGAATTATATATCGATCAGCTTGTGCTTTCCATGATTGATATGGAAGAGGAACAATTCGAAAAGACGCTAGCCAGTTTGATCCTTAAATTTGGTTTCGAGCGAACTATTTTGGAAATCGTTTATCCTTTTCTACAGAAGATTGGAGTATTATGGTTAACGAATAATATCTCTCCAGCACAAGAACACTTTATATCACACCTTATCCGACAGAAATTAATTGTAGCTATTGACAGTATTCCATTAGCTACCAAGACCAGCAGGAGAGTTCTTCTTTATCTTCCGGAAAATGAATTGCATGAACTCGGTTTGTTGTTTTACTATTATATCTGCAAAAAAGAAGGGTTCCGAACATACTATTTAGGTCAAAGCGTTCCTTATAAAGATTTGAAATCCGTCTACGAAGCGCATCAACCCAATATTATTGTTTCATCCTTTACAACGGTGCCACAAGCTAATTCTGTTGATGCCTACCTTGATAAACTTGCCACAGATTTTCCCAACGCAAGCATCTTTGTTTCAGGATATGTTCTAAAAAAGTTAAAAAATACGCCCCGATCAAATGTCCATTTATTTTCTAACTCATTAGAAATCAGGAATTTACTTATTAATATATAGTTTTGTTTAATTTTTAATAATTTTATTTAAACATTAATTTGGATTAATGATTACAATCACTACATTTGTTTAACATTTTAATTTAACTATTAAACAATATGACAGCGATTGAATTCAACCACAAAGTTGCCAGTCTTCGCCCTATGCTGAGGACGCTCACCAGGAGATTTACAACAGACCGAGATGAATCGCTCGATCTTGTACAGGATACGCTATTAAAAGCGCTTACTTATCGTGATAAGTTTCGCGATGATACCAATCTCAAAGGATGGCTTTTTACCATTATGCGAAACACCTTTATTAATAATTATAGAAAAAATCAGCGGTCAAAAACGTCCCACGATGATACCAAAGAGCTTTACTTTTTGAATGTAGAGGATACACACACATTCAACAAACCGGAAGGCAACATGCATTTCAAAGAAGTATGGCGAAATGTGAATGAACTACGCGAGGAACTATTAATACCCTTCAAAATGCATACTACGGGGTACAAATATCATGAGATTGCAGAGCATCTTAGCATTCCAATAGGCACTGTGAAAAACAGGATATTTCATGCCCGAAAGGAAATTCAGAAAAAACTTACAGGGTACAGCGAATTATAGAATTTGCTTTTTTTAGAGGTGAAAGCACGGTGTTAAAACCGTGTTTTCTTTTTATAATAGAACTATGAAAAAAATTGCTGTTATCGGCTCAGGCTTTGCTGGTCTCTCAGCAGCCTCTTTCCTTGCCAAAGATGGTTACGATGTTACCATCATAGAAAAAAATTCAATGGCTGGAGGAAGAGCAAGAAAATTCGAAGCCAATGGATTTACATTTGATATGGGACCAAGTTGGTATTGGATGCCCGATGTGTTTGAAAAATATTTTAACAGCTTTGGTAAAACCACTTCCGATTTTTACGATCTGCAGCGCTTAAGTCCTTCCTATCGCGTTTTTTATGCTAACGACAAGATCTGGGATATTCCTGCCGGCGTCGAAAACTTAATTAACTTCTTTGAGAGCGTTGAAAAAGGAAGTGGTGAACAATTAAAGAAATTTTTAGAAGAAGGGAAATTTAAATATGAAGTGGGTATAAATGATCTTGTTTACAAACCAGGAATCGCGTTATCAGAACTGATTGATTTCAAACTCATAAAGGGCATTTTCAAAATGCATGTTTTTGAGTCCGTATCCACCTATGTTAAAAAATATTTTAATGATCCATACCTTGTTCAGCTGCTGGAATTTCCGGTTTTATTCCTCGGATCATCTGCTCAAAAAACACCGGCTCTATACACATTAATGAATTATGCGGACATGGCATTGGGTACATGGTATCCAGTAGGTGGGATGCATAAAGTGGTGGAAGCTATGGTTTCGTTGGCTGATTCACTTGGTGTTAAGTTTGAATACAACAGTGAAGTACAGGAAATTGCTATTGAAGGAAATTCGACAAAAGGTCTAGTGATAAATGGTTCGCTGCACTTATTTGATTATGTGGTTGCAGGTGCTGATTACCATCATGTCGAGCAAAAACTACTACCCTTAAAATATCGTAGGTATTCTGAAAACTATTGGCATAAACGGAAGATGGCTCCCAGTAGTCTTATATTCTATCTTGGAATTAACAAAAAGTTAAATAACGTCCTTCATCATAGCCTTTTCTTTGACAAAGATTTTGCCCTGCACGCAAAAGAGATCTACGAAACTCCAAAATGGCCAAGTGAACCCTTATTTTATGTTTCATGTCCATCGAAAACAGATCCAACTGTCGCCCCCGAAGGCCATGAGAACATTTTTATCTTAATTCCTGTAGCTCCGGGACTAGACGATGAGGAAACCACGCGTGAAAAATATTTTGATTTGGTCATTAACCGTATGGAAGAATTAATTGGTGAATCCTTTCGTCAAAATATCGTCTATAAAAGAACATATGCCCATTCGAATTTCATTTCAGATTACCACGCGTTTAAGGGAAATGCGTATGGTCTTGCCAATACTATTATGCAAACGGCCAATTTAAAACCAGCCATCTTAAACAAAAAAGTAAATAACTTGTTTTATACGGGTCAGCTAACTGTACCAGGTCCTGGAGTACCTCCGTCCATAATTTCTGGTCAGGTCGTTGCCACCGAACTAATTAAGCGAGATAAAAATTAGGTTAGTTAATATTTCTGATTAGGACTGTTTAAGTAAAGTTTTTAAAATTGCCAGTGCACAAGGAAATGAGTAAAAATTTATTCAACCAGGTATCTCTTAAATGTAGCAAACTTACAACGCGGGCTTATAGCACCTCATTCTCTCTGGGTATTCGTTGTCTGGAAAAAGACCTGAGAGATCCGATCTATGCGATCTATGGGTTTGTTCGCTTTGCAGATGAGATTGTCGACACATTTCATGAGCACAATAAGGCGGAGTTGTTACAACGTTTTAAGGCTGATACGTACCACGCTATAAATAATGGTATAAGTCTCAATCCCATTCTGAACAGTTTTCAGAATACGGCCAACGCATTTCATTTTGAACACGAACTCATTGATCAATTTCTGAAAAGTATGGAAATGGACCTTGCGCTCACCACTTACGATCAGCAAGGCATTGACGATTATATTCTTGGATCTGCTGAAGTGGTTGGGCTAATGTGTCTAAGGGTGTTCTGTAAAGGCGACGATAAGATGTATCTTCACCTTAAGCCTTTTGCGATGAAATTAGGATCTGCTTTCCAAAAAATAAATTTTCTTCGCGATTTAGATGCTGATTTTCATGGTATGGGACGATCCTATTTCCCCGGAGTCGACCTTAATAACTTTACTGAAGAAACTAAAAAACATATAGAGGATAATATTGAAATTGATTTTAAAGCTGGATATGAAGGCATAAAACAACTACCTCGATCAGCTCGCTTCGGGGTGTATGTAGCCTATATTTACTATGTCGCTTTATTTGAAAAAATTAAGAATACTCCATGCCAGCTAATTTTAAAAAATCGGATTAGAATTCGTAACCGTATGAAAATTTCTATTCTCGCCTACTCCTACCTGAAGCATCAACTGAACCTACTGTAGCATGGAAGAGGTTATTTTAGTGGATGAAAATGATCTTGAAATTGGCACGATGGAAAAAAT
>JAHEMS010000514.1 GCA_024643595.1 Bacteroidota bacterium | reverse complement strand
TATGTGGCCTGGCTACCGATTACTGCGTGTTGTCTTCAGCGCTGGACGCCCATAAAAAAGGATTCCATGTACTGGTGATTGAAGATGCCGTGAAAGGCGTTGATGTGGTGAAAGGAGATGTAGAACGATCGATTGAAGAAATGAAACACATGGGGATTGTCTTTGTTGCTTCTGAACAGGTGCCGTTAACCTAGATGTTGATGAGCCGATAAGTAATGGATAAACTTTTAATGGAACCTTATTATTATTTCAACACATTAATCTTCGTGGGATGACTAAGTTTATAATCTGATTGTCGTTTTTTGACTGAAATTTTCGGATTTACATACCCTTTCTTATAAACCTTTACCCGGGCTTCAAATTCTATAACAGCACCTTCTTTTAGTTGCACTTTTTCAAAACCTTTGGTGAAAGCAAACCACTGGTGATCAGTCACGAATAAATTAGTTTCGGTATCTACAATGTTTGTTAAGAGAAGGGTTGTATCCGAATATCCTTGGTAGTTGATTTTTTTCCCATAGTGTGAAAAGACTGCTCTGAATTTTTTCCGAAGCCCTATTTTATCTTGAAGGTGCTTTCGCATAGTTAGTTACCAGGAATAAAAGAAACCTAAATATTTAAATTCAATCAACGTAATTTGTGACACTTGTCATGCGGTTACCCAGGTTTTCAGCAAGTGCTGTCAACTTAAGTTTTGCAATAGTATGAAAAGAGGGGTCGAGCATGAAGAACGAAATTTGAAATGTATTATCTTCGTCTTGATCGGCAGTAATCCGAATAGGTTTTGCAGCAATACACCATGATGACAAGGCGAGCATTTTACGTACCGATCGTTCAAAATGACTAGGTTCAATACCCGGGTTGAGGGATACTTTTATCACGGTCTCTCCGGGCGCAATGGAGTGGAGTGATTTAAGCACCAGTCTTTTGTTAACAATCAATGAGTAGGGTACTCTGTGCCATTGGCCGGTTATCAGTTCTAAAGTAAGGTGTGATAAACCTAACAGGCGAATAGAACCTTCTAATTCATCATATGATAGTAATTGACCAATCTTGGGATTATGCCTAATGCGAAAGAGATATCCGGCAACGATATCTTTAAAGAAATACCAGACCAGTAAAAGTGAAAAAGTAATAACCAGAAAGATGAGCAAATAGGGATAATACAGCTTGTCAGAAAAGAAAACATTGACGCCTCCAATAATAATAGAAGCCCAGGCCACTAGTTCCAGCGCACTGATTATTGGAATAAATTCTTGAGTTGCCTTTCTTCTAAGACTCAGTAGTGTTGCCACCCGTAATAAAACGAGTAAAACAAAAGCGAAGGCAATGAGGTAAGCGGTCTTTGTCATATCCACTCTTTTTTTCTAAAATTAGAAATCAATAAAAATTCAATATTGGGATTCAAATAGTAAATGTCGTTGCCTCGTAAGGAGATGAGTTGAAGTCGCTTCATTGTTTCAATGGCGTTGAGAGAGAGTTCTTTTTCCATCTGTATACTTCTCAATATTTTTCCAATGCTCATTCTTTTGTGCAGCAGCAATTGCAGACATACATGGCTCCATATTTCGGGAAGTTCTGCCACCACATCTTTATTTTTGAGTGAGGGCATTTTCCATGAAATGGTTTTGTCACCGAAAGCGGTGATTCCTGTTAACCACGCATTCATGGCTACTCCTGCGTTGCCGGCTGAATACAAAAAGAGCGAATTGAAAATTCTGGCCAATCTAATCTCTCGAAAGGCTTCCGTTGCCCGATCGCCAAAGTTAATAGCCAGACCACTTGACTTATGTCGCGTCATGATCAGGTGTTTTAATTCAAGAGAATTGAAAGGCATGCATCTCACCACGCCTGCACAGTGGGTATCCAACGATTCAGCTACATTAATTGTGGTGAAGGCAAATGGGTTCATGTTTACAAGGAAAAGACATTTTGATGAGAATTGTTCGATCAGCGCTTTGATATATTTTATTACGGCCAACCCATTTTCTTCGGAGCGCTCCCACCATAATTCCAGATCATGAATAATAAGCATGCTGTTATGCGGAAGTAGTGCTAAAATTTGAGAAGCATTACCTTCAAATTTTGTGATTTTGCTCAACGCCTCATCAAAGGTTTCGATATTAACCGACCCATCTTCGGGAGGAAACAGGGAATAGCTTATATAGCTATCGGAATGTTTTTCACTAACATGTTTACATAACAAGGTCTTGCCTGTATTGCGCTCCCCGAGCACGAGGATAAATCCTTCCTTAAGCATTTTATAACGATCATGGGCTATCTCAAATTGGTTTTCTTCTATGGGTCGGTCAATCCAAAAATTGCCACCGATATTGGAACGTCCACTAAATAATGAAACATAGTAATGGGGTAACTTTTGAAGTAACACCCGATTGGGCGTTGCACTGTTAACCAGATTCAAAACCCGTTCATTTACGGAGAGGGACTGAGGCGTAGATAATTGCTTGGATAATAGAATTCCTTTGGCTTGTGAGTATAAAACCGAGACGAAAGCGCTTTTAATATATTCTGCCAACTGACTTATTTTAATGCTCAGCCGGGTTTGTAAATCTTTTTTCTTTCGTTTTCTAACCAAGGTTGAAAAATCGCCTGATATATCAGACAGGTTGTGAAGTTTCAATGCATTCTTTAGCTCATCGCATTGTCGTTCAATATTATTCAAGGCGTTTTCAAATGTTATTGTTAAGGTTGCCATTTCTTGATGGATGGAGTGATTGGTTTGGGTAATTTCTTCCTTACGCGCTACCTCTTCATCAGCCGCCTTAAGA
>JAHEMS010000513.1 GCA_024643595.1 Bacteroidota bacterium | reverse complement strand
GATTTGCATAATTCCTACTGCTCCCGCTCTGCTTAATGTTTGCTGATTTAAATCTGATTCCTGATAGCCCTGTGCCGCCAGCAAAAGCCAGTCGAGTTTGTACGTATCCGCATGTTTTTTAAAAATATTTTCAAGCGCCTTTAACTGGTCCCTTGTTTTTTTTGAATTCAAATCCGGAAGATTCTTAACGCTTTTAACATACCGGTTATAAAGCATGTTGCCATATAACGTTCCCTTGGCATTTTTTTCAAGGAATTGATCGGCTGCTGCTTTCAGTTGAGGAGAATTTTTTCGGAAGAGCCACCCGTAAGAGATGTGGCGCGTCAGTGGTATTTCACTATAAATTTTAATGCTGTCGAGCACATGGCCCCATAGCCTGGTGGCGTCTTCAACAATTACCGTAAAGGGTATTCCCCCTGAATTGACCAGGTAAAGAATATCCTCCACTTCAAGGTAAGGATCGATGGATCCTATCTTGATGGCTGGTTTTCCTAGAAGTACCAATGAATCACTCAAGTGTTTTACCGCACGCTCATAGCTGCTGCCTTCGTGAACGAAAACATGTTGTCCCGATAAGTCGGATAGATTATTGATTTTGGGTGAAAGTGGTCCACCTACCAATACTTCATTGATACCCGAAATAGTAGGAATTGAAAAATCAACCAATTCCTTTCGTTCTGAAGTGATGGCCATTCCCGCGAAAGCGAGGTCGGCATAACCAGCATTCAGCATCGGAATTATTTGTGCCCGGTTTACAGGAATGAAGACCACACGCACTTTGGCTGGATTGAAATGGAGCTGCTGGTTTAACGATTTTTCAAAGTAATTAAGCGCCTCGAAAGCAATCCCCCTTCTCTCCTTCCCATCAATGTAGTAATAAATGCGCGTGTAAGGCACCAGCGCACGAATCCTTCTGCGCGCAATCATACTATCCAGATCACCAAATTCGGGTATGCCAAGTCCCAGAAATTCATCTTCGGGATCAAATGAAAATACCATGCTATCAGCTGTTGCCAGGTTAGTGGTATCCAAATCGGAAGCCTGGGATTTTCTATCGGCCTGTTGGCATGCAATAAATGCGAAGGCAGGGATCACCATGAGCAGGACTGAATACTTAGACAGCATATTCGATGTTAATTAGAAAAGTAAAGCTATAAATTATCCCTTTAGGGATTATACAAACCGAATGAAATCAGTTCCTTTTACAAACTCTGTTACCCGGCCACTCCTGTGATTGTTATTCAATGGGAGATGAAGATGTCGTAATCGAAGCCGGAGATGATGGAAGGCATTTCTAAAAATAACAAATTAGTCTCAGACTCTTTTCATAATCTACATGTAATGCTATCTCTGCATCGTTGATGCAAAAAAATATTAATCGCCTTTTATGGGCCAATAAATTTTGTTACGTTCGTTTACCTAATTAAACTGCCTAATCCCACATCTATGCGTACATCATTTATCTGTTTTGTATTCATAGCCGTAATTTCGGCTTGTACTAATCGCCCACAGGAATCAAAAGATTCTGAAATGCCAAATTCCCGTTTTAACTATTCTTCATCGTTTACATTGGCTGATGCGTCTAATTCTGAAGTTGTGAGAAAATGGAACAATGCGCTGGTCGCGGGCAATATTGAGGAAGCTTTTTCTTATGTAGCCGATTCATTGGAAGTGGTGCTTTCAGATGGAAGTGCTTACCATTCCACGCGTGATTCCTTAAAAGCGTTCGTCAGTCAAATGATGGCTAGTGTGGATAACGTTAAGGTGGGATATATTGCTGCAATTCCCGTAAAGAGTACTGATAGAAATGCAACATGGGTTCTTTCATATACGAATGAATCCATGTCGATAGAGGGTCATAGTAATCGCCAATATACCCATGAACTATATAAAATGGTGAACGGAAAAATACGAACCATTTATGCCTTTGCTCAGGCAGCTCCCGAGGATGATAAGCTCACTGACAATACCGAAGGCTATTCTTATTCTGGGTCTTTTGAGGTATTAAGCCCGGACCGGATAAACATTGTAACTAGCTGGTATGATAGCTTACTGAACAACAATTATAGCGTAGCGGATCAGTTTATAGCGGATAGTGTTGATTTGTATCTTGATGGTGTAACCATGAAAATCACCCGCGACTCCTTATTAACTATTTATAAGGGCATGCTTGCTGCCAGCAAAATTGAAATTGAGTACAATGCCGGACTTGCTGTAAGAAGTACCGATAGAAATGATGAATGGGTCATGCTTTGGTATAATGAAACAGTCACCAATAGTGAAGGAGTGGATAAGTCTGGCAATCATGAATTGTATCGAATTGTGGATAACAAAATAAGATCTGCGCGACTATTCAAACAACTTGTTAAGAAATAGACTTTTGAGTTTAAGAAAGTTGCGCGCCAAAACATGTGCTTGATTTTTTTTGTACAAAGCAACTTCATGAGGGGAAGTGCCCTTCGTGCTAAGTAAAAGATAACTCACTTTAAATCCATTTAAACTATTATCTAAGCAAAGGAGGTCTCCTGTGTTTAGTCCCTTGTTCAAAGGAATAGGCTAATTTAATCAGTGTTGGCTCTGCATACATTCGCCCTAGAAATTGCAGCCCTGCTGGTAAGTTTCCATCCGTAAAACCCATAGGCACCGTGAAGGCGGGCTGGCCGGTATGCGGTGCGATAATCTGATTATTATCGCCTTTGTATTCTTCTTGAAAGGCAATGATTCTTGCGGGTCGGTTATTCCAACTCGGATAGATAATGGCATCCAGGTTTAACTCATCCATTTTACTTTC
>JAHEMS010000512.1 GCA_024643595.1 Bacteroidota bacterium | reverse complement strand
AGAATCATCAGGTCCTACTTCTGTGTATTGATCGATCGGCAACAATGTATTCCATTCCTGATTTAAATATTTATCAGCCAGTTTAAGTTGATTGAATTTCTGAACCCAATTTGGAAGCGTATCATAATAATACGTACTGGTAATCATATTGCCGGTGTTTCCATCATACCAATAAGCGCCATTGGGCATGTGACCGGTTGGTAATACAGCTCCACGATCTTTAATAGACACCCCAATTACCTTAGCGCGTTTCTGAGTAGCAAATTTTAATTCATCGGTAATGGTTGTTGATAACAACCTCCAGGGAGATACCATGCCACTTCCAGCAGCATCTGTTCCTATCGGCTTCTGGTTAGGATCATTGACGCAGTTTACACCTTTTCCAAGTGCACGATCATACCATTCATTGGCAATAATTCCATGTATAGCCGGTGTCGCTCCCGTATAAACAGAAGCATGACCTGGCCCTGTTTCAGTGGGCACATAATTATAATGCGCATTTTTAAGCATGAATCCCTCATTCATGAACCGTTTAAAACCATTAGCACCAAACTTACTTTCATAGCGATAGAGATACTCCTGACGCATCTGATCAACAACTATACCGACCACTAGCTTAGGGCGATTCTGTGCCACTACTATTTGAGCAAACAGCACTACACAAACAACAACGATAATCTTCTTCATGATTTCAATTTATGAATGAACGCAGCTTTAAAAATAATTAAAATTTTCAATGATCTTCACACAGGATACGATCATACTCATCTTCTTCATAGGCCTGCTTTCTCACCAGCTTTCCGGATTTATCAAAATAGACAACAACAAATATGCCCGCTTCTTCAACGTATTTTTCGGTGAAGAAAAATGGATCGTCCGTTGCTCCCAGATTAATAATATCTGTAAATGATGGCACGATAACCACACCATGCTTATTGCTTATAATACCATAATAATTCTCACGATGAATCCTGATAATTTTTTCTTCATCATTGTTTTTTATCCATGTAAATCCCTTGACCCGATCCAGCAAAACTTTCTGGGTAAAGTAATTAATTAATTTCCATTGGAAATCTTTTTTCACCCACATCACAGAATCGCTCCAGGCCTGCACCTCGGAGAACTCAAATGCCGTTACCGGTTTGGCATTTTGATCAATTACGCCACATAATCCACCCTTAAAAACAACCAGGTTCATTTTATCAATTGGGATAAGATTGCGCTCGTATATAGGCTTGAAGTATTTTCTGGATAGCAAATTGAATAAGCCAAATTTTTTATCCTTTAACAAAGACAAATGATTCTTGTCCGTAAGGATAATCGCATCCATCTCCACAGGCACCAAAGTTTTTCCATTTCGGCTTAACAAACCCTTTTTACTTCCCTTTGATACCACAAAATAATCAGGACCCAGCGATTCTTCGATTCCATATTCGGTAATAAACAGCTGTTCTCCCTTGTCCAGCGTAAAAACCGCACGCTTCTTTTTATTTTCAGTAAAAAAGAATTGCACGGAATCCCGAGAGGTAATGAAATTAATCTTAGCATCATCCTGCAGATCAATAGCGTATGTTGCCGATAGATAAACTTTACGCGTTTTATTTTTTAAAATAAATGCAAGACGCTGATCAAACCATACCGAATCGGCATCGGACACGACCAGCTTTTTAGAAAGCATATCATATAGATGAGTCTTGGAAGTGTCAAATATTACGAGCCAATTGCGATAAAAGCTGATATCATCATAGGTCTTATTTTCAAGTTCTTCAGAAAAACCATGCACTGAGATTCTGTCGTCATACTTTTCAATAAATCCAAATGAAGTGTTGGTCAGTGTGTGTCGATCCAACGGAACTACATAGCTAAGGTCTGCATTGAGTAAACCCTCCAGACCACTATTACGCACCAGTAATAAACCCTTACCAGCGGCAAGAACCTCGTCAAAAACGAGTTCATCATGAAATGAACTTCCATCAGCCAGCGCTGCTACTTGCTTAATGGTATTGATCACCTTTTTTCCGGAACGTGTTAACACGATCAGCCCCTCCACATATTCTACCTGCGTGACGCCTGTTACGGTAAGTTGTCTTCCCGCCAGTGTATAAAGTGTGTAATATCCATCACGCAGGGCAGCAATAAAATTATCATCCACCATCTTATACGCTTCATAACAATCATCAATAATTAACTGCCCCGATTTATGAATTAATTTCAGACAGTCTTGCACATCAACCGTTAAAAAACCAGACCCGATAGCACGCAGTGATGCGGTATGATTTGCAATCTTCCTTCCTGAGCGACTGAAATATCCATCAGGTAATGAAAGAATATCATCCACTACCGGCCCACATTTGTATTCATCTCGGACATTCTTAAACTGTGGTGCCAATAATTCGGCCCCAGTTTGATCCATAAAACCAAATACACTATTCTTTAAAAATGGAATCCAAAACCGGGCATCCAGTTCCATGACACGCTTGAGTGAATCGGTAAGAATGATGGCCGGGATGGCTTCTTCTCTTTCTTTATAAATATGGAATAAAATATCATTGACTAGTCTTCCTTGCTTACCAGTCGGATATTCGCTCAGGTACTTTAAAAAATCCTTAGGCTCACCGGTTGCCGTTGCAATTTCAAATACCTGCCTGTGCGCTTCATCTGCGTAAGGACTTTCCGGGTACTCTTTCAAAAAGGATTTAAAACTGTCAAGTTTTTTACTTTTCGTTTTCTCCTCGAACAATAATTTTTCATATCGTCCCATTGCTTCTTGTGCACGATGAGATTGCGGATACCTTAGCA
>JAHEMS010000089.1:9365-10403 GCA_024643595.1 Bacteroidota bacterium | reverse complement strand
CCAGTGATCATTATATTGCTTTTGCACTGAAGTAAGTTGATTGTTATCACAAAAAAAAGGTCTGCATTTTGGCAGACTTGAAAGAGTTGCTTCAATTATTCATCAGGCTTCTGCTTTGGCGTATTCTTCAATGGGCAAACAACTGCAAACCAGATTACGGTCTCCATAGGCGTTATCAACGCGGCTAACGCTTGGCCAGAATTTCGCATCCTTTACAAATGAAAGAGGGTAGGCTGCTTTTTGACGGCTGTAAGGCCTTGTCCATTCATCGGCTGTAATTACAGCTGCTGTGTGTGGCGCATGTTTCAATACATTGTTGTCCTTTTGAGCCTGGCCTTCCTCCACTTCCCGTATTTCATTTCTGATTTCGATCAGGGCATCAACAAACCTATCCATTTCTGCTTTGGGTTCACTTTCCGTGGGCTCAATCATTAATGTTCCTGCCACAGGGAATGAAACAGTTGGTGCATGAAATCCATAATCCATCAGGCGTTTGGCGATGTCCTCCACTTCAATACCTGATTTTTTGAAATCGCGACAATCGACAATCATTTCATGCGCACATCGGCCATTGTTGCCGGTGTATAATATTTTGAAATGTCCGTTCAGCCTCTCTTTAATGTAGTTGGCGTTAAAGATGGCCAACTTGGTGGCGTTGGTTAACCCTTCACTGCCCATCATGGCGATGTATGCATAAGAGATGACCAGGATACTGGCACTGCCCCAAGGCGCTGCAGACACAGCTGTGATGGCATGCTCTCCACCTGTTTTTACAATTGCGTGACCAGGTAAAAAAGGTTTCAATTTATCGTTCACGCAGATCGGGCCCATACCGGGGCCACCTCCGCCATGAGGGATACAAAATGTTTTGTGCAGATTTAAATGACAAACATCCGCGCCGATGTTCGCCGGAGAAGTTAATCCAACCTGGGCATTCATATTTGCCCCATCCATATAGACCAATCCACCCGCTTGATGGATAGTTTCACAGATGTCAACAATTGCTTCTTCAAATACACCGTGCGTGGATGGATAGGT
>JAHEMS010000089.1:0-9355 GCA_024643595.1 Bacteroidota bacterium | reverse complement strand
TTATATTGAGTGGCTTTAGCTTTCAAATCGGTCACGTCAATTTTTCCTTCTTCATCAGATTTTACAACGATGACGTCCATACCCGCCATAACAGCGCTGGCAGGATTGGTGCCATGGGCAGAAGATGGAATTAAAGCAATGTTTCTATGCCCTTCTTTTCTATTTTTATGATAAGCCCTGATCACCATTAAGCCGGCATACTCACCTTGTGCCCCGCTATTGGGCTGCAATGAAACCCCGGTGAAACCCGTAATCTCTTTTAACCAGTTTTCAAGATTTGAAATCATCATCTGATAACCTTTGGTTTGATCAGCGGGGGTAAATGGATGAAGTTCCCCCAGTTCAGGCCAGGTCACCGGAATCATTTCAGTCGTTGCATTCAACTTCATGGTACAAGAGCCCAGTGAAATCATGGAATGCACCATCGATAAATCTTTGTTTTCTAACTTCTTGATATAACGCAACATTTCATGTTCTGAGTGATGAGCGTTGAATACAGGATGAGTTAGAAAATCGGTTGACCTGATCAGTGAAGCGGGCCAGTTAATTTTGTTTACTGAATCCGCATTAATGGAAGAAGGGCTTCCGGAAAATACAGAAACAATTTTTTCAACATCCTGAAGCGTGGTGGTTTCATCCAATGAAATACCAATATGGTTATCATTGAAATATTTGAAGTTGATTTCAGCTGCTTCTGCTTTTTGCTGAATCGTTTTTTTATCAGCTACTGTAACTTTCAGCGTATCGAAATAATTTTTGTTCACCTGCTTTATTCCCGCAGCAGTAAGTCCTTTCTCAAGCAGCTGCGCTAACCCGTGAATGCGACCGGCAATTTTTTTCAGTCCTTCCGGGCCATGATAAACCGCATACATACTTGCCATGACAGAAAGCAACACTTGCGCAGTGCAGATATTGGAAGTTGCTTTTTCCCTTCGAATGTGTTGCTCACGGGTTTGCAATGCCATTCGATAGGCAGCGTTCCCTTGCGCATCAATGGATATTCCAATAATCCTGCCTGGGATTTGCCGTTTGAACTCTTCCTTAGTGGCGAAAAAGGCAGCGTGAGGTCCGCCAAATCCCATAGGAACACCTAACCGTTGTGAATTTCCTACCACCACATCGGCACCCATTTCTCCTGGTGATTTCATGAGCAACAAACTCATTAGGTCAGCACCCATTACAACAAACACATCCTTTTCATGTGCTGATTCAATGAACGCGGTGTAATCTCGTATTTCACCATTGTTATCAGGATTTTGGAGATATACCGCAAAGACATCGTCACGGGTTATATCCATCTTGCTAACGTCACCGATTTCCAACGTAACCCCGATAGGATTAGCCCTGGTTTTGAGAAGATCAATCACCTGAGGAAAGGTGTTTTCATCCACCAACAGTGTGTGCGCATTTTTTCTTGCTGCTTTACGGGACGCAAACAAGAGATGCATGGCTTCTGCAGCGGCAGTGGCCTCATCCAGCAAGGAGGCATTGGCCAGTTCCATTCCCGTAAGGTCAATGATCATTGTCTGATAGTTGATCAAGGCTTCCATCCGGCCTTGAGCAATTTCTGCCTGGTAGGGAGTGTAAGCGGTATACCATCCTGGATTTTCGAGGATGTTGCGCAGGATTACTTTAGGGGTAATGCAGTTATAATAACCCGTGCCGATATATGATTTGAAGATCTTATTATTGGCAATCAGTTTTTTAAATTCCTTCAAAAACTCAAACTCTGACTGTGCGGCAGGCAACTGCAATGATTTTTTTAATCGGATATTTTCCGGCACAGTTTGGTTTATAAGTTCATCCACAGATGAGGCCTTCACAACTTTCAACATTTCAGCTATTTGAGCGGAGTCGGGGGCATTATGCCGCATTTCAAACTTTTCTGAGTAGAGAGGATTGATGGAATTCATATATTATTTCTGACCAATATTAATAACCGTGAAATTAGAAAGCACTAAACATATTGCCGGATACCCATCAGAACAAGGCATCAGGTAATTAGAAACGCTCAAACTGAGAGAAGAAAAAGTTGCCCTCCAGGGCAGCGTTATCATCCGAATCAGACCCATGTATCGCATTGGCATCGATCGACTTCGCAAATAGAGCACGGATAGTTCCTGGCGCTGCTTTCTTTGGATCGGTAGCACCAATCAGTTTACGGAAATCTTCCACTGCATCGTCTTTCTCAAGAATCATGGGAACAATGGCGCCACTTGACATGTAAGCACAAAGTTCACCGTAAAATGGGCGTTCTTTGTGAATTTCATAGAATTTACCGGCCAGTTCAGCGCTAAGCTTTGCTTTTTTCATGGCTATAATACGAAAGCCGGCCTCCTCAATCATTTTAGTTATTGCTCCTGTGTTTCCGGCTGCCACTGCATCCGGCTTAATCATCGTAAAAGTTCTGTTTCCTGCCATTTTATTGATTATTAATTGTTTCTAGATGGGTATAAATTGGGCGCAAAATTAGCCTTTTCGGTCAAAGTCCATGCCTTTGTACCACGAGTTTTTTGATGTTTTATCTAAATGCTGGTCCACTATCTATTTCAGGCTATGCACTCACAATTAAAATTGCCATTTTTGCCCCTTCGATGAAAAACCTCCAAGCCTTTAAGTCATTAATCAGCTCGCCTAAACGAGTTGTAATTGTGACTCATTTTAAGCCGGATGCTGATGCACTGGGTTCCTCTTTGGGGTTGGCTGGTATTTTAATCAAAAAGGGCCATTCTGTTTCGGTGATTACGCCGAGTAACTACCCGGACTTTCTTTCATGGATGCATGGGAATGACTCTGTGCTGGCATTGTCTAATGACAATCCGGAAATTGAAAAAAAAGCTGAACAGCTTATTAAGGATGCTGAAATGGT
Source organism: Bacteroidota bacterium (assembly GCA_024643595.1). GTDB lineage: Bacteria > Bacteroidota > Bacteroidia > Cytophagales > Cyclobacteriaceae > ELB16-189. Next base: position 6,486 of record JAHEMS010000089.1, on the reverse strand, counting down.
TTTTTGCCTTGATTTTTCAAGTTTAAGCCGCATCAATAGCCTGGGTGAATTGATTCGTAAATCCAGTGCAATCAAAGTTTTGATCGATCATCACCTTGAGCCGGAAGATTTTGCGGAGTTTGTTCAATGGACAACTTCTTCAGCGTCTACGGCAGGTTTAATTTTTGAATTGATTGAGGAGTTAGGCGACAAACATTTGATAGATCAGGATATCGCTGATTGCCTGTATGCTGGATTGATGACTGACACCGGCGGATTCAGGCATAATAATACCAGGCAAAAAGAATTTTTAATCGCCTCTGAATTGGTGGGCCTCGGAGCAAATCCGCATGAAACGGCTCGGAAGATCTATGATACTAATTCCCTGGAACGGCTTCGTCTTACGGGATTTGTTTTGAGCCAGAAATTGGTTGTTTTGCCTGAGTTCAATACCGCATATATGACATTGAGCCAGGAAGAATTAAAAACTTTTGGTGTCCAAACCGGCGACACGGAGGGCCTTGTCAATTATGGTTTATCTGTAAAAGATGTCAAGCTTTCGGTGATGATGTATGATCGCAAAGAAGAAATAAAATTATCATTTCGTTCGTTGGGGGATTTTTCGGTGAATGATATGGCCCGAAAATATTTTGATGGTGGAGGCCATCGCAATGCGGCGGGCGGGTCGTCAAAACTTAGCCTTGAACAAACATTAAAAAAATTCCTGGAGATTCTGCCAGAATATAAAGTCCAATTAAATAAAGAGTAGTTATAAAATTCAAAATTCAAAAATGAAAAAATCAATTGCAGCGGTGATGCTAGTGGCGATGACGTTGTTTGCCTGTTCAACCACCAAAGAAACAAAATCAGGGTATAAGTATAATGTAGTTCGTGCGGGAGATGGAAAAGCACCTGAAACCGGGCAAATACTCATCTTAAACATGTTATTTAAAGACGCCAAAGACTCCGTTTGGTCAGATAGCCAGAAAGGAGATTTCCCTACCATGGTGCAGGCACAGGATAGCATCCCGCCGGGCGACATTGTATTGGAGGTTTTTCAGACACTCACAAAAGGTGACAGCGTAACTTTTCAAGTCGCTGCCCAGGATTTGTTCCAGAAAACATTCAGGTCACCAATTCCTCCAGGGGTTGAGCCTGAAGGATTGTTCACTTTCGAAATAGGGGTAACAGATATTATATCAGAAGATGACGCAAGAAAGTTGCAGAACGATCTCATGGCAAAAATGAATGAAAAAGAAGCGGAGAAGCAGAAAGAGCAATTGGCTATTGATACGGTGCTTATCGATAACTATCTAAAGGAGAAATCCATTGTAGCTCAAAGAACACCTTCCGGGATAAGGTATGTGATTGAAAAGCAAGGACAAGGAGCCACTGCTCAGCAAGGACAAACCGTGAGAATAAACTATAGTGGATTCCTATTGGATGGCCGTTGTTTTGACAGTAGCATTGAATCCATAGCGCGTGACAACAATGTTTTCAACGAGCTGCGTAAGCCTTATGAGCCAATAGAGGTTGTATTGGGCTATCGCCAGGTTATTGCAGGATGGGAAGAAGCAATTGGATTAATGAATAAAGGTGCAAAATTTACCGTTTATATTCCTTCAGGGTTGGCCTATGGACCGCAAAAAAGGAGTGACCTGATTGCCGAAAACACAATATTGAAGTTTGATATGGAGTTAGTTGAGATAAAGTGAAAGATTCAATGAGGATTAAAATAATTGCAATCATATGTATAGCAGGGCTTGTACTTATACTCTCTTGTAGTAAAAGCGATTCCACCTGCACAAAAGAAGTGGCCGCTGAAAGATTGTCATCAGTGGATCAAACCAGGTTGACCAATGATGTCGCTACCATCGACGCCTACCTTACCAACCAAAATATTGTAGCTGAAAAAATGACAAATGGAATGCGCTATATAGTTACTTCACTGGGAACGGGTGAAATGCCGTGTCTTGAAAGCAGGATAACGTTTAAGTATAAAGGAAACCTTTTTTCCAATCCAAGCGGCACTCCTTTTGATCAATCAACTACTGGAGTAACCTATACACTTTCAGGCTTGATTTTAGGTTGGCAACTAGTACTTCCTTTAATGCCTGCCGGCTCAAAGCTTACTCTTTACATACCATCTGGTTATGCCTATGGATCATCCGTTTCAGCGAATGGAAAAATTCCGGCAAACTCTATCTTGATTTTTGAAATGGAATTGGTAGCTGTTTATTAGTATGTTATGTTTTGCAACCAATAATCAGCATAAGATTCAGGAAGCGCGTGCCCATATTGGCCCGCGCTTTCATTTAGTTGGACTTTCTGAAATTGGTTGTAACGAAGAATTGCCTGAAGATCAATCCACCCTGGAGGGCAACTCATTTCAAAAGGCGGAATACGTCTTTAGAAATTTTGGTGTCTCTTGTTTTGCTGACGATACAGGACTGGAAGTAGAGGCGCTGCATGGTGCGCCAGGTGTATATTCTGCCCGGTATGCAGGTGATCAGCGCAATGCGGACGATAATATTAAACTCCTCTTGAAAAATTTAGAGAGTGCTAATAATAGAAAAGCCAGATTCAGAACGGTAATTACCCTCATTACACCCTCCTTGACGAAACAGTTTGAAGGTATAGTAAATGGGATAATCATTAATGAATATCGTGGATCAGGAGGCTTTGGATATGACCCTGTTTTTTTGCCGGATGGATATGTCAAGACATTAGCAGAAATGAGCATGGAGGAAAAAAATACGATTAGTCATAGGGCATTGGCCATCACTAAACTGGTTGATTTTGTGAAGCAACAGACTGACATTTCGTAAAAGAATAGTAATGAATAAGCCTTTTACCATTGGCATTACAGGAGGAAGCGGTTCAGGAAAAACCTTCTTTCTGCAAGGATTATCATCGCGCTTTAAAGCGGAAGAGATTTGTTTGATCTCACAAGATAATTATTACAGACCTCGTGATTTGCAACCCGTGGATGAAAACGGAATTAAGAATTTTGACTTACCGGTTTCGATTGATCATGAGGCATTTCAGCAGGATTTGTTACTACTGAAGGCGGGGCAAAATGTGATTAAAACAGAATACACATTCAATAATCCGCTGGCCACTCCTAAAGTTCTTGAATTTAGGACCGCACCCATTATTGTGGTGGAAGGTTTATTCGTGCAATATTTTGAGGAAATCTCGAATGAACTGGACCTGCGTGTTTTTATAGAAGCTAAAGATCATGTGAAACTTGGAAGAAGAATAAAAAGAGACCAGGTTGAGCGCGGCTATGATATTGATGATGTCTTATATCGCTACCAATATCATGTTATGCCCGTATATGAACGCCTAATTGAGCCCTTAAAGCATAATGCAGATTTGCTCGTTCCCAATAATAGCCAATTTGAACGCGCATTAGATGTATTGGTGGGCTTTCTCAAATCACGTCTTTCCGGTGTTGGAAATTAGATTCTAACCCCTACTTTTGTGGGCTTCATTATTTAAAATGAGAAAGAAATCAGTATATCGGGGTATTTTAATTATTGCAGGCCTATTGGCTGCCGCTGTAATTATTCTATCCAATTCTTTTAGCCATTTAGATGTTAAAAAGGTTGCTGATACTGAGCAGTCTGATGAAAAATCGGAAAATAAGACTGTAATAACTGCTCCAGGCGAAGCCCTTACCCAAGCCAGTGCTGTCAAAATAGATGAACAGGCCCCGGATACGCTATTGGAAACGTTGACCAAATCTGCGAAATCCGATAACTACATTCCTTCCACGGAAACGGTTTTTAATAAACTCTTCCATGTGCTCTTTAGGTTAGTCATTGCCCCTAACGCACCCTGAAAATTAAATCATAGGATCTTACAATCGCTCCCTGCCGGGAATTGTATTGTGCTTTACTTCAAAAAATTGTAATCAATTAAAATTAAATAATAGTTATGCGTAACAAAGGTGTAGTGGTTGTGTTGGCAATTATTGTCACGCTGCTCTGCTTGTATTACTTGTCGTTCACATTTGTGTCCAGTAAGGTAGTGAAAGAAGCAGAAGCATATGCAACCGATAAAAATGGTTCATTAAATCTCTCTAAAAAACAAAACTACCTGGATTCACTTTGGAACCAGCCAGTATATAATCTGTTTGGTGCAGAGTATACCTATAAAGAGGTAAAGGAAAATGAGTTGAGTCTTGGTCTCGACTTGCAGGGTGGTATGCATGTGGTGCTTGAAATCTCTCCGGTTGATATTATCAAAGGATTGAGTGGAAATAACCAGGATGCGGCATTCGTTGACGCCCTGCAAAAGGCAAAGGAAATGCAAAAGAACAGCACTGAAAGTTATAGTGCTTTGTTCTACAAAGCTTTTAAAGAGGCAAATCCGGATCGTTCACTGGCCTCGTTGTTTACATCAGCAGCCAATAAAGACCGCGTTAAGCTAACGGACAGTGATGAGACGGTTATGGATTTTTTGAATGCTGAAATTGATGGTGCCATTGACCGCTCTTTCACGATATTAAAAACCCGTATCGATCAGTTTGGTACTTCACAGCCAAACATACAGCGACTTCAGGAAAATGGTCGAATTCAGATTGAAATTCCAGGTGCAGATAACCCACAACGAGTAAGAAAATTATTACAGGGTGTGGCACGCCTTGAGTTTTGGGAAGTTGTAGAACCGTTTGATCCTCAGCTCAACCAATCCCTGGCAGCAGTAAATGATCTGCTTCTTCGCGAACAAAATCAAAAATCAACCCAGTCAATTGCTGAAACCCAGAGTGGCGACACGGCCAACGTATCAAGCGCGGATTCAACCAAGTCAGCTTTGGAGAAAGAACTGGCAGCCTTACGAGGTACAACAGGAAATGCGCTTGACTCCTTGAGAAAAGCAACCTCATCACCACTTTTCGCATTGAGTGATCAAGGAATTCCTTTCTTGTATCAGGTAAAAGACACTGCAGAGATCAGCCGTATATTAAGAAGGCCTGAAGTGAGAGGATTATTTCCCCGCACGATTGGATTTTTCTGGAATGTAAAATCGGATCCTCAGGTGACACCAGGGGTGGAAGATATTCAGTTGAATTTTATCAATATAGGGAGGAGCGGCAAACCGTTGTTAACGGGTGATGTAATCAATGATGCTCGTTTGGACTATGATCAGTTCGCGCGACCAGCCGTAAGCATGCAGATGAATGCAGTTGGCGCGCGTGCCTGGGCAAAAATTACAGCCGCAGCCGCCAGCAAGCAACCGCAAGGAAGAATAGCGATCGTACTGGACAATTTTGTTTATACAGCACCTAGCGTGCAAGGCGAAATTCCAAACGGAAATTCACAGATCACCGGTTCTTTTGATCTGGAAGAAGCGAAAGATCTTGCCAATGTTTTAAAGGCAGGTTCATTGCCGGCACCAACCCGTATTGTGGAAGAAGCTATTGTTGGGCCAAGCTTAGGTAAGATGGCTCAAAATCAAGGCTTGATTTCCATGGCTTGTGGATTGGGAATTGTGGTCATATTTATGATCGCCTACTATTCAAAAGGAGGATGGGTGGCTAACCTGGCGTTGCTCTTTAATATTTTCTTTATCCTGGGAATTTTAGCTCAGTTTAATGCCGCACTAACACTACCGGGTATTGCTGGTATTGTTCTTACGATGGGTATGGCGGTGGATGCCAACGTACTGATTTATGAACGTATTAAAGAAGAGATGAGATTGGGACGGAAATTAAAGGAAGCCATTAAAAAAGGATATCAAAGAGCATTTACAACCATCTTCGATTCTAACCTGACGACCATGATAACCGCTGCGGCCTTGTTTATTTTAGGTCAAGGTCCATTAAAAGGTTTTGCAATTGTGCTCATGATCGGTATTGCCACTTCATTTTTCTCTGCTGTTTATATTTCTCATGTATTTGTAGAGTGGATGACCAGAAAAGGCGATGAAGCAAAGATTTCATTTGATACGCCATTGGCCAACATGGTCAAAAAAAGAGACAAGTTTGATTTTATTGGATTCAGGAAAAAAGCATATCTATTTTCAGGGGCGATCATTATAGTTGGATTTATCCTGATTGCCGTACAAGGCCTGAATCTGGGGGTTGATTTTAAAGGCGGTCGTTCCTACGTAGTATCTTTTAGTCAGCCAGTAGTGGCAACCGATATGAAAGTGGCCATGAGCGAAAGTTTTCAAAATTCAGGGGTGGAAGTGAAGAATTACGGAAGTGATAAGGTTATGAAAGTGACCACCTCTTACCTGGTCGATGATGAATCAGAAACAGCTGATGAGACGGTGAAGGATGCACTTGTTCAGGGAATTGAAAAATTCAAAGGTGTAAAATATACCGAGAACGATGCCCAGTTGGATGATCAGCATTTTCTTATTTCTTCCTCATCAAAAGTTGGCGCTACCATTGCGGACGATATCAAAGGTTCAGCATTTGAAGCCAGTCTTGTTTCATTGATTTTGATTTTTATTTACATACTGATTCGTTTCAAAAAATGGACCTATAGTGCG